>JAYUFF010000952.1:0-9612 GCA_043738825.1 Schlesneria sp. | reverse complement strand
GAGCGGCGGGCAGGCTGCTCGAATCGAGTTCGGCCAGTCGTCGCACATCGGCTTCGGTCAGCGCGGCGTCACGCGATCCGAGCCAACTCCACGCCGCGAGCAGCACGAGGGCCACGCTGCCAACCAACATCAGCCGACGCGACCAATGATTTGCAAGGCGCGGTACTGTCGCGGCAGTTGAGGGTTGAACGGGCGCAGTCCTGACGACCGCCTGCAATCGTGCGGTCAAGCCCACAGGCAGCGGCACGTCGCTCATCGCCAGAGCCAATTCGGAGTCGAACTGGCTGCGAGTTGCAGGAACTGGTGGGGACGAGTCGTCTCGCATGTTTCAATCCTTCTCATCCATGAGTCAGTGCGGTTCGAGGCAATCGCACCGGAGGGCGGTTCGCGCGAACCGGCAGTTTCTCCACACAGTCCGCAGTCGTCGTCAGTCGCTTTCGCAGAAATGTTTTCGCCCGTGACAGGCGACTCATCACCGTGCCGATCGGAACGCCCATGTGGTCGGCGATCTGCTGGTAGCTGAAGTCCTCGAAGTAGTACAACACGAGCGGTGAGCGAAACTCTTCGCTCAGTTCCAACAGGGCTTGCTGCAATTGTTCATGATCGACGGGTGAGTCCCACGATTCCTCGATCACCGTTGGTTCGTCGATGTCGTCGAGCGAACGGCCGCGCCCCCGATGGCGTCGCGATTTGAGGAACACATTCCGTACGATCGTCAGCAGCCAGCCTCGCAACGCCTGCACCTCGCGCAATTGATGACCGCGCTGTTGGACGAGCAGGTACGTTTGCTGAGTCAGATCCTCGGCCTCGTGCGAATTCCCGGTCAGGCGATAGGCGTAGCGATAGAGCAGCGGCGCGTGCTGCTCGATCAACTCGTCCATCGTCATCAGAGGCATTCCGTCAGCCATGAGCAACCTCACACGGTGAAGACCCGCTCGCGAGCCGATTTATTCCCAAGCAAGTAGGGTGCGTGGAGTCTTCGGAACGCACAGGTTTGGGACTGGCTTTTCCAACGATGGTGCGTTCCGAAGACTCCACGCACCCTACACCTACTCACAATTCGACGGCCTTCCAAAATTCATCCTCGCCAACGTCGGAGGGCTTGCCGGGCTTCTTTCCCGGCGGCGGTGACTTCCCCGAACCGGCCATCGGCGGCAGAGGCGGTGCTTTGACTTTGGGCTTGGGTTGAGCAGCAGCCCCGGACGCTGGAGCCGCCGGTCTCTTGGGGGGACTCGCTTGTCGGGCCTCTTCCAAGTCGATGATCTCGTCGTCGTCGGGCAACGGCGGCAGGGCCATCGGTCCCGACTTCAAGATGGCCGACCGCTGAGCGGCTGCCGAGGACTTGAGGATTCCAGACTGACTGGGCTTCGGTGTGGTGACGGCTTTAGTGGGGGGCGATGCGGGTTTGGAAGCGGTTTGTGGCGAACGGCACTTCACACATTGACCGCGCGCATCGAGCGGATCGCCGCATTTGTTGCACAGGGGCACGGGCTGGCTGGAGTCTTCGAGGAAGGCCGCTCCCGCCCTCATCGGTTTGGCGGTTGAAGCGGGAACCGCTTTCGGAGCCACCGCAGGCTTCAAGATTGCCGACGCCGGCGCGAGGGGTCTCGGTTTCGCGGTCACTTCGATCGGGGCAGAGGCTCGCGCGGAGGTGGGGACTGGCGGCGGAGTCAGCACGGCCGGCATGGACTTCACCGAAACTTCGGCGTCGGAATCGGCGGCCTCGGCCCCTTCGCTCAGGGCGCTGACAACCATGTTCTCGGGCCGCACGATTTCGGTCTGCGCGACCTGTCCCGTGGCGAGCACCTTCGCCTCGACATGGACTCGCGCCTGCTCGTCGTAACGAATCGTGACTTCGATCTCGGTCCCTTCGGGCAGGTTCTCGGGGAGCGGATCGACCTGGCACATGCCGAGTTCCACGTGACTGGCATCGGCGGCCGTGCCACTTTCGACGATCCTCAAATGGACCCGGCGTTGGTTGTCCGAGACCGTGCCGTAGATCTGCGTCACCGATGTCGGCAGCGGCGTGTTGGCCGGCAGGATGTAGTGCGGCACGCGAGTCTTGCTCACGGCGTCCCGAATCAGCACGCCCAACGCGCGGGCGGTCGCACTGTGTTGCTTGAACTGTTTCAGTCGAGCCGCCGCTGTCGGGTTCAGGATCGACTGTGCGAAGGCACTGTTTGACAGCAGCATTCCCGCGTAATAGGTCGCTCCATGCGCGATCGACTGGTCGGGAGAGAGGGACGTGTTCAGCGTGCGGCCACTGAGTTGCTTGAACAGCGATCGGATCATCGGCATGCGTGACGAGCCGCCCGTCGTCAACACAACGTCGATCTTTGCCCAACCCGTGTTGTGCTCTTTGAGCAGGTCGAGCGTCAGCGATTCCGAACGATCGACCAAGTCCTTGGTCAGTCGCTCGAACTGTTCGAGTTCCACCTGATAGGTCTTGCGTTGTCCGCCCGCTGCACACGTGAGGGCCGCCTTGGGCCGAACCGACAGACTGCGCTTGGTCTGCTCCGCTTCGAGGGCCAACGCCTGGGCGCTCTCTCGGTCCTTTGTCGGATCGATCCCGAACTCCTTCTGGAACTGCTTGCCGATCGCCACTTCGAGAGCCTTGTTCCAGTCGAGGCCACCCAGATGCAGATCGCCACCGCTGGCAATGACGCGCACCTCGTTCTTCTGGTAGCGGACCAGTGACAGATCGAACGTGCCGCCGCCGAGGTCCACGACCAGGATCGTCTGCGCCGTGGCCAACTCGGTGAACCAGATCCCTTCGGTTCCGAGCACGAAGCAGAGCGCCGCCGCCACGGGCTCGTTGATGATGTCCACGTGCTTCAGTCCCGCGCGCTTGCCCGCTTCGGCGGTGGCCTGTCGCTGCACGTCACTGAACTGCGCGGGGACGGTGATGACGGCCCGCTCGATCTCGCCGACTTGCTCGCGGGCACTGTCCAGCATCGACTTCAAAATGAACGTGCTGATATCGACGGGCGAGTAGCTCTTGCCATTGATCTTCCAACGGTGAGTCGGACTGCCCATGTACCGCTTGGCGTGGACGACGACTTTGTCCGGATGCCGGATCGAATTCCGCAGTGCCTCCGTCCCGACGATGATGTGATCGCCATCGAACAGCACGACGGAGGGCGTGGAAAGTTCGCCGTCCTTGTTCGGCACGGTGATCGGCTCACCATGCTCGTTCAGATAGGCGAGGCACGAGTAGGTCGTTCCCAAGTCGATGCCCACGGCGTGAGTCGGAAGCATGGTGGCGCTGGCTTTCGAGAGTCAGACGGAAGAGAGTCAGTAGAAGAGGAGCAACGGCCCGAAATGCTAGCATTGCCCCGCGCCGTTTGCCACGAGATACGCGGCAGCTTCCAAGCCCGTCGCGCTTTTCAATCGGGTTGCCACGGTCACGCGGTCTTCGACGTTGCCGAGTGCAGAAACTGAGACGAGCGACAGGAGTTGTCGTACCGCGATGGATGTTGGACTCTCATATCCCGGCCCCAACCTGTTGTTGTCCGGATGCCGCCCTCTCGTTGAGGTTAGCCCTAATGAGACACCTCTCCCTGGCACGCTCGCCTTGACTTGCTCGTTTCCATCTTTCTGCCTCTCTCTTTCTGTCTAAACTTCTTTGACAATGCAGGAAGAAGGTAGACAGAAAGAGAGAGGCAGAAAGATTGTTGTGCGAAGCGTCTGCGGCGGACGGCTGGTTGGAAACCGACCCGACTACTGGCCGATTTGGGCTTCGTTGCGGAGGGTCTGGCCGCGGTTGAGGAGTTCCTGGTTGGGGACCATGCGTTTTGGTTCCAACTCGAACTGGACGCTGCGACGGTCGGTGACTCTGCCAAAGAGCAGGTTGTCCGAGAAGAACTCGATCACCGGCCACTGATACCACGGTGCTCGAACCGGGACGAGTTGCGTTTTAGTCTCGTACCCGTCCTTGATGAGCGTCAGTTCGCGCGTGCCGTAGTAGGTGAAGTCGATGCCGGCTGGCGTGTAGCCGTGTTCCTTCCCCTCCACCAACACCATCGCGCCGGGTGGGTTCGATTGCACCATCAGCCGCCGACTGACGCAACCGGTTTGGGTGAGAGCGGCTAGTGCGAGCAGGGTCAGAGCCAGACACTTCCGCTTTGCTTCGATGCGATGAGGGGACAAGGGGACAAGGGGACAAGGGGACAGGGGGAGAAGAAGCTGCGGCTGTTGCCGTGTCGCCGCGCCGTTCGGGATCTCGGTCTCAGTCTCTCTGAAAACTGCATCGGACATGACGATTCCTGCTCCGCCATCAACAAACAACCGCCGCCTCGAAAGGGCCGGGGATGTTAGCCCTGGTCCGATTTTGAGCCTAGTGCAGTTTGGGCCTGCCATCATGAAGCCCTGAAATCTGTCCGATGTCTATATCCGCAAATTGACGGTCGCAGTTAGGATACGACCTCATTGCGGCAACCGGGTTGGCTCTGTGAGCGATCCTTGAGTGAGAGATTAAGAGCCTATCCGAGAACCGGTAGGGATTGGGACTGACACGAACCCGAAGCGTGAGCGAGGGCGGACGTTTCACGGGACTTTCATTTGATTGCGACGTTTTTTGAAACGTCCGCCCTCGCTCACGCTTCGGGTTCGTGTGGTTCTCGGATCGGTTCTAAGTTCAAGCAGCAGCGGTTCGCACTTCGTGTTGCTGACAACGCGGTCGGCAAGAGGCCGCACCGTGAAGATGATCGACCAATCGAAGCCTGGCGCGCGAGCGAAGGAGTTCTCAACGTTGCTCCTTCGCTGGCGCGTCAGGCTTCGATGCGACCGGTCAATTTTTTGCACGCGGCGGCCTGAGCCATCGAGTTGCGGTTACGAATGGTCACAACGCGGAAACGGGTGGCGGATGTCTCCGCTCCGAAAGAGGCTTTCATGCTTTGGGAACAGCAGATCCGCTACGCCGCGTTGAGCGACGTTGGATTTCGCCGACAGAACAATCAGGACGCCTGCGTCGTTCACCTGAGCCCCGATCAGGAAACGTGGCAGCAGCGCGGGCACTTGTTCGTCGTCGCCGATGGCATGGGGGGACACGCGGTCGGTGAACTGGCGAGCAAGATCGCCGTCGATACGATCCCGAACACGTTTGACAAACTGCGGCAACTCAGCCCGATCGAGGCTTTGAAGGCGTCGGTCGAGGCGGCGAACGCCGCGATCTACCAGCGCGGCATGCAGAACAAAGACTTTCTGCGGATGGGAACGACCTGCACGGCTCTGCTCCTTTGTCCGCAGGGAGCCATCGTCGGACATGTGGGAGACAGCCGGGTCTATCGCATTCGCCAGCGGCAGATCGACCAGTTGTCGTGCGATCACAGTCTGGTTTGGGAGTTGATCCAGCAACGCAAGGTGCATCCTCGCGACGCGGAGCGGCTCTGTCCGCGAAACGTCATCACGCGATCGCTCGGTCCCGAAGAGACGGTGCAGGTCGATGTCGAGGGTCCGATTCCCGTACTGCCCGGCGATGTCTTCCTGCTCTGCTCCGACGGCCTGTGCTGTCTGCTGAGCGATGCCGAAATCGGCATGATCGCGGGTGAGTTGCCTCCCGGTGAAGCGACCCGGTTGCTCGTGAACCTCTCCAATCTGCGGGGAGGACCGGACAACATCACGGTGATTGTGGCTCGCGCGGGAGACATCCCCGAGGACGCTGTGGGGAGCGATTCCGATCTGCAGGTTTCCAACGCTGGCGTCACGGGCTGGTGGGCCTTTGCACTGTTCTGCCTGCTGGCCGCGATGTTCCTGCTGGGCTTGGGGCTGTTCACGCTCGATCCGCATCAAAAGACGGGCGGGCTGGGTTTGATCGTGGCCTCGACAATCCTCGCGGTGGGTTGGTTGATCGTGCAGCGCGCGAAGCGGCCTGCGGCTGAAAGCTCTCGCCCGCGCGATCCGCTATCGACGATTGTGTGGCGTCCGTACCGCACGGCTTCGGCGCGAGTGACCGAAGAGTTCATTCAGCGTCTGGCCCGGATGGAAGCGGAACTCCAGCGAGCCGCCGTGGACGAAGGCTGGCCCATTGAGTGGAAGCAGTACGAAGAGGCGATTCGTCTGGCCAATGAGGCCGTTCAGCGTCGCAAGTATGCGAAGGCTCTGAACGAGTTCGGCCACGTCTTCGACCTGCTGATGGTCGGTGTGCATTCTCAGCGGAAGCAGATGCAGCACGAATCGCGTTGGGGCAAGGGAAGCAGTCCCGCCATCAAGACGAAGCAACCGTAGGGCTGGTAGGCTTCTCCCCAATGCGTGCGTGCCGATGGCCTCACCGACAGGGCCATCGCCTCGTTGAATCTGGGGTATTGGGTGCCACGTTCACGGAGCTTCGACGTGGCCGTGAGAATCGGGATCAGTCTTCACGTCCTTGCACGGCCACGTCGAAACTCCGTGACCGTGGCACCCCATTTGAAAAAGGCGATTGCCCGGCCTTACCGCCGATCCGTATTGACCCTTTTTACGGGCCGCTCATACGATCCGCCCGACTTTCAATGGTTCGGGGGAAACATGGACGGATCGACCCGGCGCGCGACGCACGGCTGGAACAGGGGTTTGCTGCTGACGCTGTTGGTCGCGTTCGCGCTGCGCCTCGGGCTGGCGTTCGTCGTCGAGCAACGCGTGGCGGCGATACCCGGAAGTGTCTGTCTGATCCCCGGTGATGCTGACGGGTACTGGGAGCTGGCTCAAAAAATCGTGGCCGGGAAAGACTATTCGATCTACTCTCCGCCGAGGTATGCGCTGCGCATGCCCGGCTTCCCGGTGTTGCTCGCCGTTTCGCAGCGGCTGTTTGGTGAGAGCACATTGGCGGCGAGATGTCTGTTGGCGTGTATCGGCACGGTCGCCTGCGGGTTGACGTATTGGCTCGGTCGAGAATTGTGCGACCACTCGACGGGACTGTTGGCGGCAACCTACACGGCCTTGTCGCCGACATTGGTTCTGTTCAGTGTGCTGCTGCTGAGCGAGACGGCATTCGCCGCGACGTTGCTGGCGAGTCTGATTGCGATCTCGCGGATGGCTCGACGCACGGAAGGAGTCTCATCAGCAAGGTGGTTTGATGGCGTCTCGCTCATCGCCGGGGTGTTGATTGGCGTCGCGACGTACATGCGGCCGACATGGCTCTACGTCGGGCCGATGATTGCGGTGGTGGCCCTCTGGTCGCGACGAGGCGAACGTTCCACGAAGTCAATTCTCACTTCAATCTGCTGGCTTGTGGTGGGCGTCGTGGTGTCGTTGTCTCCGTGGGTTGGGAGGAACTACTTCGTGGCGGGGCATCTCGTACCGACGACGCTGTGGGTCGGGCCGAGCTTGTACGACGGACTGCATCCCGGCGCGACGGGCGACAGCGACATGGACTTCTTCGAGCAGGATCAGTTAATGGCCACGATGAGCGAATACGAGATGGACCGCGAGTATCGCCGTCGGGCGACGGCCTTTGCGTGGGAGAATCCGGTCCGCACGATGTGGCTCGCGGTGGAGAAGCAGCGCCGGTACTGGAGCCTCGTCCCGAATGCGGCTCAGTTTCGTCGCGATGTGAAACTGCTGGCGATCGTCCTGCTGACGACGTTGGTGCTGTTCATCTTCGCGGTGCGTGGCGCATGGCAGGCTCGACGAGACGTTTCGCTGCTGGCGCTGACTGCCGGATCAATCGTGTTGTTCGCCGGACTGCATCTGTTGTTTGTCGGTTCGCTGCGCTATCGCCTGCCGGCCGAGTACCCGCTGGCAGTGCTGGCGGCTCTTGGAATCAGGCCGCTGTTGATGCGGTTCGGCTGGTTGCTTCGTCCTGACCACACTAACCCGAAGCGTGAGCGAGGGACGGTGGCCTGATCCCCTCGCTCACGCTTCGGGTTAGTGTGGGTCGAACAATTTCTGCCGCTTGCCTTGCGCCACAGAATTTCTGGAACACCCCTTGGGTTCGATCTTCAAACTGATGATCGTGTTGGTGCTGCTGATCGCAGTGGCCGGGGGCGGCGGTGTGTACTGGTTCTACCTGCACAGTGACAAGCTGCTGTGCGCCGGAGCATTGAAGCAACTCGAGGCGATGGCCCCGGAACTGAAGTTTGGGATCGAGCGTGCGAACTACGATCTCAGTGGGCGAGCCTGCCTGTACGGTTTGTCGGTGACGTTGCCGGACGATGTCGAGCCGTCGCTGTACATCCCCGAGACGATTGTGACGCTCGACCAACAGCAGATGACCGATTTCGAGAACGTGACGATCCATCGGCTGCGAGTTGTGAAGCCGATGCTGCGAGTGGTTCGCCAGGCGAACGGTCGCTGGAACTGGCAGGGAATCAAAGTCCAAGGGAGCGGCGCACCGACGCTGCCTGACCTTGAGGTCGAACATGGCACTGCGATCGTCGAGTTACAGCGAGTCGGTCGAACGGCCCGCAAGCTGAAGCTGAACGATCTGAACCTGACGGCCCTTCCCTCGGCGGCTCGTCAGTTGAAGGTCGCGCTCTCGACTCGAATTGACCCGGCGGGGCCACTCAACGTGACCGCCGATCTCAACTTGGACGGGATGCCGTGGAAGGCGGAAGCGAAGTGGAAGAACTTCCCGATCGATGACGGCCTGCTGCAACTGCTCGGTGATGTCTCACCCGAGATTGAAGGGAAGCTGCAACTGGCCAGACGCTCGATGGCGGTACTGGCCGCCAAGCAAGTGGCCGCCGTGTCGATCGACTCGCGCGCCGTCGCGGCTGAACTGGTGGGAGACCGCTCGCAAGCGATGCGACTCAAATCGCGGGTTCAGGTGCCGCCGCAATCGCCCGCGTCCGACTTCGGCCTGCGCTGCGTGTGCGACTTGCACGCGACGTTTCAGCAAGACGAGGCCGGTGCGCCGCTTCGATTTCAAACTCTGGCCGAACTGAACAGTGGACAACTCAGCAACCCGCTGCTTCCGTTCCCGCTGTACGAACTGCGAGGTTCGCTCTACGTCGATGATCGGCAAGTCATCGTGCGCGAGCTTCAAGCGGAGAACGGCTCTGCCAGGTTGAAGCTCGACGTGAATGCGGCCAAGGGTCAGTTGCCTCAAGTGAAGTTGCACGCGGTTGGAATCGAGATCGATGAGCCGCTGAAGGCTCGGTTGCCCGAGTCGGCTCGCAAGCTGTTGAACTCACTCTCGCTGACCGGCGTCTGCGATGTCGATGCCTGGTCGCGCCAGAGCGAAGCGGGACTGGCGTGGGACGCGGATCTCAGTCTCAGCAAAGCGGCAGTGGCTCACGAGAAGTTTCCCTATCCGGTTCGCGAAGTTTCAGGAACGGTCAAGCTGCGAGACAACGTGGCCAAGATCGATGGGCAGGGGAGGGCTGGTGGAGTTCCTGTGACGGTGACGGGCATTGTCAAAAATCCCGGCCCGGAGCTAGATGCGGATTTCTTCATCAGGGCTGACGGAATTCCAATCGACGCGGAATTGCTGGCGGCCTCCCCGACAGTTGTCAGCAAAGTGCTGACAGAAATGAATCTCAAAGGGCAAGGCGACGTGCGATTTCGAGCCAGCCGGCCAGCCGGTCCAGGACAGCGTTTCAATTTGAATTTGGCGGTCAAACTGCAAGACAGTTCGTGTTCGTTCAACGGCTTTCGGTATGCCGTCAATCGACTGAGCGGACTGGTTTTTTGGAA
>JAYUFF010000951.1:0-9627 GCA_043738825.1 Schlesneria sp. | reverse complement strand
CGTGGCCGTGAGACGGGGAATCAGCCTTCACATCCTCGCACGGCCACGTCGAAGCTCCGTGACCGTGGTACCCCATTTGAAAAAGGCGATTGCCTTGGCCCAGCTCGCTTCGAGCGCCGGCCCACCATCAGGAAGCTTCGAGAATTGCTGGTGGGCCGGCGCGGCGAAGCGCCGCTGGTCCCACCACTCTACATCCTGTCCAGCTTCAAACAGGCATTGGCCCTGGCATTTTGGTGGGCTCTGTTTTCGTCTCTCTGCTATTGTCGTGAGGTGGCGGAATCGTTCGCCGGAAACGCATCACTATCACGACCTCACGTTGGAGCATCCATGTTGCTGACCAGAACTCTCGGTGTTTGTCTGCTCGTGTTCGGACTGCTCGCAGCGGTCTTCGCTCAGGAGTCACCCAAGCCGGCGTGGAAATACGCCCCCGAACTCCTGCGTCCGTTTTGGATCGGCGAGGTTGTCGAGGGCGAGTCGGTGCTGTTCATCAAAGACGAGAAAACGGGTGAGGCTCGAGCGTCGGTGCTGTTTCCGATTCGCGAAGTGCTGACGGTCAATAACTCCGTCGGCGATGTGACCTATGAGAACGGCAAGGACTTCGCCTGGAAACCCGACTCGCGCGAGATCGTGTTGCCGGCCGGTTCACGCATCCCGTCACACACTCCTCAAGAACTGCGGCGACCGGCGAAGTCGCAGAAGTACGAGCTGACTCATCGCGACGGCAACGGCGAAATCTTCTTCGGCGGGCGACTGGAGTACGCCGAGATGCAGACCTGCATCTCCTACCGGCACGCGCCGGATTTGTGGAAAGCTTCCGTGCCGACGTTCGATCCGCAGAGGTTGCCGCGATCGGTGGCCAAGTTGGTCAACCGGCAAGCGCTGTCGATCGTCACGCTGGGAGACAGCATCTCGGCCGGAGCGAATGCGTCGGCGCTGTACGACGCGGCTCCGTATCAGCCGGCGTATCCGGAGTTGGTGCGGCGGCAACTGGCCGAACGGTTTCGCGGGCAGGTCGAGCTGAAGAACCTCGCCGTCGGCGGGACCGACACCGGTTGGGGGCTGACGCAGATCGACAAGGTGGTCGAGGCTCAGCCGCAGCTCGTGATCCTCGCGTTCGGAATGAACGATTCGGGAGGGCGTTCGGCTCAGTCGTATCAGGAAACCACGAAGCAGATGATCGCGAAGATTCGCGAGAAGCTGCCGGAGTGCGAGTTCATCCTCGTGGCCACGATGCTGGGCAACCGCGATTGGACACGGCTCAAGCACGAAGTCTTTCCGCAGTACCGCGAGGTCTTGAAGGAACTCGTCGAACCGGGCGTCGCGCTCGCCGACTTGACCTCAATCTGGGCGGGCTTTCTGGAACTCAAGCAGGACTGGGATCAAACCGGCAACGGCGTGAATCATCCGAACGACTTCGGTCACCGAGTCTACGCCCAAGTCATCACGACGTTGCTCGATCCGCGCGGCGAGCCGAACGCCGATGCCAACCGCCGATGATGATCGCGGCCGGGCCACTGAAGTTGATGGTCGTGGGTCAGTTTGATGGGAGTCACCCAAGACTTCGGAAGTCTGTCTCACCCAACTGCCCCACCACCTGCGAATGACATCCGCATGCAGGCTTGCGCCATTGTCAGCAGGTGCGGCGCAGTTTCCGTCAATTCTTATGGTAGAGTCGCCTGCACGAGCGTGACAGACAAGCCGTGAGTTTCAGTGATGCTTGTCGCTTTCGCATTTTCTCCTCACCCTTTGCTGGAGCTTTGCCATGTCAATGAAGTCGTCGTGGATGGTGGTGTTATCCGCACTGTTGATCTTCGTTTCGGGTACGGTATCCGAGGCCAACGGTCGTCAACAAAAGGGCCGGGGGCAAGGAACCTCGAAGCAAAAGAGAACGCCCAACAGTTTTCAAAACGCGCAGAACCAGGCGAAACAAATTGCGCAACAACAACATGAAGTTTGGATTGCAAAGCGCCGCGCACAAGCCGCAGCCAAGGCCAATGGCGATGCTGCTGCTCCGACGAAAAAGAGTTCTGCCATCAAGCCGGTCCCCTCAGACAGCGCGGCACCTTCGACGCCAGCCAGTAATTCGGTTGCAAAGTGACCTGGCTTCGAGGCGGCTTAAAAACCAACGACTGCTGAGGTCGTAAGACTTCAGTTGCTCACACTTTTCGGCGAAAGTCGAACACCCGCGAGTTCGTCTGCGACAACCACCCTGTTTATATCCGTTGTATAAACGACTTCTGGCAGGCTGGAATTTTCCTGACTTTATACGGCACAACGTCATGGCTTCCGCCGCAGCTTATCGCCTCAGGTTTGTGGCAAGCCATTCTTGATTATGTGTCGAGTGCCACGGTCGCATTGTTTTCCGAGTGGCCACGCTGGTCCTTGCCGAGTGGCGAAGTCTGACTAACCGGAACGCTCCGCCATCGCCCGTGCCGACCAGATCGACGTGGCCGTCCGCTCTGCTGCTCGCCCTCCTGATCAGTTTTCATCTAGGACAAAACATGACGATGACCGAGCGCGGAGCCTCACCGGAAGCGATTCGACGCCACTACGACGTTGCCAATGAGTTCTACGAACTGTGGCTCGACCCGACGCTCTGTTATTCGTGCGCCCTGTGGGAAGGTGACGAACCGGACTCGATGCTCGAACAGGCCCAACTGCGGAAGTTGGATTTCCATGCCCATCAAGTTCGGGCGAACAACGCCGAACGTGTGCTCGATGTCGGTTGCGGCTGGGGTGCGCTCGTTCGCCGTTTGGTCGAGGCTCACGGCGTTCGTCACGCGACCGGTCTGACGTTGAGCACGGCGCAAGCCGAATGGTCCGCCCGACACCCCGATCCGCGCGTCTCGATCCGAATCGAGAGTTGGGTCGATCACCGGCCCGCCGCTCCGTATGACGGGATCGTCTCCGTCGGTGCGTTCGAGCACTTCGCGAAAGCGGAATGGCCGGACGCTCAGCGCATCGCCGCCTACCGGGCCTTCTTCGCGAGCTGTCACGGCTGGTTGAAGCCCGGCGGCCGGCTGTCGCTTCAGACGATCGCGTGGGGCAACGTCGATGTCGCGCACGTGAAGGACCAGGTCGAAACGAAGTTCATCCTCGAGGAAATCTTCCCCGAGTCGGTCCTGCCCACCCTGGCCGACATCATCGCGGCCAGCGACGGCCTCTTTGAAATCATCAACCTGCGCGACGATCGCGAACAGTACGCGCGCACGTGCCAGGTCTGGTATCAACGATTGGTGGCTCGCAAAGCCGAAGCGTTGAAGATCGTCGATCTGGACGCATACAACCGCTTCGTCCGCTATCTCAAACTGAGCGCCATCACGTTCAACGCCGGCTATTCCGGCTTGCTGCGCATCGGGTTTCGACGCTGGGATGAACCGCGAACGACTTGAGTCGCGTCGGCCGTGCCACGGCCCGCGTCTGAGTTGACAAAACAGGGCCAACCAGCCCACGGAACCGGCTCAGGTCCGCCACTGCAACGTCGTGTGCGGGACGGGATTTTGGAAGGGGCGATGCTCGGCGCGGGAGAGGGCGAGTTCCTTCTTCAACTGGTGATACCAGCGCGCGGGTTTGTCGGCGTCGTTGATGAGCATGAGTTGCGGGTCTTCGTTCAGACCTTGCTGTTGCTTGTCGATGATGTCGCGGTCCTGCTCGATGAACTTGCGGACGAACGGACGGACGAACGGGCGGGCCAGCGTCAGCCACGGGATCGTCCAATAGAAGACCTGATGCAGCTCAACCTGCATGTCGGTCAGCGGAGTCAGTGTGGTCAGGCCGACGATGCGATGCTTGCCCGCGATGATGTGCTCGATGCGCGTACTGGGGAGCTCGAAGCGAATCTCGGTCGAGACCTCGCCGAACAGTTTGTAGACCTTGGAATTTGACGACGGTTTGTGCCGCACCATCGTGAAGCCCAGGGGCGACGGCGCGTAGTCCTTCGACTTCTCATGCATCGACTTCCGCGATCGCCACCACCACGACCGATGCACGAACGGCCCATGAGCCGGGTCCATCAAACCGGCCACCGCGTGATCGATCGAGCAGGGAAACAGGCTCGTCTCCACCATGCGATAGTGCGAGGCATCGACATCCGGAATGCAGGGGACTTCCGGCAGGGGATCGGGGATCGCGTGTTCGTTCACCGGCATGAAGACCCAGATATTGCCCTGAACTTCGCGACACGGAAAGCGACCGACGAGGACTCGGCTGAGGTCAAACTTTTGAGACGGCAGCAGCGAGGGAATGTGCGTGCAGACTCCCGAGCAATCGAACCGCCAGCCGTGATAGCAGCACTCGATTTCCTTGCCGTCGAAGGTGCCGTGGCTCAACGGAATGCCGCGATGCGGGCAGATGTCGCGCATCGCGAAGACCTCGCCGTTCGCGTCTCGCCCCAGCAGCATGGATTGTCCCAGCAGCTTCTTGCCGAGGAACTGCCCCAGTTTGAGCCTCTGTCCCGGCAGGGCCATGTACCACAAGTCCCGCAGAATCTCAGATTCGACTGCCGAATCCATTCACGCATCCTTTGCTCAGAGGGGAATCTCCGCCAAACATTCCTGCGTCCGGCGATGATTCAGAGCTTTACAAACTTGCCCGCAGTTTGCGAGTCATCATGAAACTGACCTTGAACGACAGGATCGCCAAATGTCCCGGCGGACCAGCGGGCAGGGCCATCGCCTTGTTGAAACTGGGGGATTGGGTGCCACGGCCACGTCGAAGCTCCGTGACCGTGGCACCCCAACTTGAAAAAGGCGATGGCCCTGACCAGCGGGCGCGCGGCTTCGAGTTTTGGAGGCGTCTCCGGTATCCTCTGCCTCGGTCCTCAGTGGACTCTGCGGTGAGCCGGGTGGCCGGTGTGATTTTGAGTTGTCTGTTCCACGGATTGGTTGCCCGCGATGTCTCGCATTCAGCAGTTGTCCGCCAGCGTCGTGAACAAGATCGCGGCGGGAGAAGTCATCGAGCGGCCGGCGAGTGTCGTCAAGGAGTTGCTCGAAAACAGCCTGGATGCACTGGCGACCCGCATCGAAGTCGATGTCGTCGCCGGGGGGAGCGAACTGCTCCGGATCGTCGATGATGGCGAGGGGATTCATCCCGACGATCTGCTGCTGGCCGTGACATCTCACGCGACGAGCAAGATTCACTCGGCCGATGACTTGTTCGACGTGCGGACGATGGGTTTTCGCGGTGAGGCGCTGGCGTCGGTGGCCGAGGTGTCTCGGCTGCGCATTCGGACTCGGCAGGCAGGCTCACCGCACGGGATGGAGTTGAGCGTTGAGCTTGGCAAAGTGACGCCGCCGCGCGAATGTGGCTGTCCGCTGGGGACGCAGATCGAGATTTTGAACCTCTTCGAGAACACGCCTGTTCGCCGCAAGTTTCTCAAGACAACCTCGACCGAGTTCGGGCACATCAGCGAGCAGTTCGCGCGCGTCGCGCTGGCGAATCCGCGTCTGCACATGGTGCTGCGTCACAACGACAAGCCGGTCTATGAACTCCCCGCGTCGGACAAGCCGCTCGACCGGTTGAAGCTCTTCTTCGGCAGCGACCTCACCGACGGGCTGATCCCCGTCGAATCGGAGCATAGCGGCGTGCGGATGTGGGGCTACGTCGGGCACCCGAACAATTCAAAGTCGTCGCGCAAGCAGCAGTATCTGTTTTTGAACGGCCGGTGGATTCAGGATCGCTCGCTGCAATACGCGCTGACCGAGGCTTATCGCGGCCTGCTGATGGTCGGTCGCCAGCCGGTCGCGTTTCTGTTCATTGAACTTCCGCCCGATCGCGTGGACGTGAACGTTCACCCGACGAAGATCGAGGTCCGGTTCCAGGATGGCCAGCAGTTGTTCCGGCAACTCCTGTCGATGATCCGCACCACGTTTCTGGGCCTCGACCTGCAAAGCCAACTGCGCGTGCCGGTCGGAGCGGCGGCGAACGGCGGCGGTTTGCTGTCGGGCTTCGCGCCGCCGGTCGCTCGACCCGTCGAACGACAGCGCGAGCTGTCCAATGAGTACGCCGACTTCATGACGAACCGGATCGGCAGCGGCGCGAGTCCGGCATGGTCGGGAGCGAGCGGTTCGACGTGGGGTGGGTCTCCGAACCTGCCCGAGTCTTCGACGGTTGCAGGCTCCGATTCTGTGGGGCCGGAGGCGGGATCGGACTCGTCGATTGGAGACGATGCGGAAGCGGAGGGGACTGACGCCCAAGAGTCGCCAAGTGAGCAGAGCCAGGGGACTCACGTCCCTCGCTCCGAAAACCAAATTGTAGAAGAACGAGTGGCCAGCGGCGGCTTCGCGCCGAGTTTCCGCGCGATGCAGATTCACGACTGTTATCTGGTCGTCGAGACTCCCGAAGGGATCACCGTGATCGACCAGCATGCGCTGCACGAGCGGATCATGTACGAGCATCTGCGCGAGCGAGTCCTCGCCGGGGCCGTCGAATCGCAGCGGCTGCTGGTGCCTCAGCCGGTCGAGGTCACGGCGAAGGAGGCCGCGCTGCTGCTCGAACAGACGGAGTCGCTCAACAAGGTCGGGCTGGGTGTCGAGGACTTCGGGAACGGGACGCTGCTGGTCTCGCGGTATCCGGCGATGTTGAAACGAGTCGACTTGCAGGAGTTGGTTCGCGCCCTGATCGAGACACTCGACGGAGCCGGTACCAACGGAGTACAAACTTCGGCCCGCCGGGACATCCTCGACGAGTTGCTGCACATGATGTCGTGCAAGGCGGCGGTCAAGGCCGGGATGCGGCTGAGCCAGGAGGAAATCGACAGCCTGCTGGTGCAACGCCATTTGATCCACGATGCTCATCATTGTCCGCACGGCCGTCCGACGGCCCTGTCGCTCAGCCGAATGGAACTGGACCGCCAGTTCGGCCGGCTGGGGTGAGTTTGGTTTTTGTATTTTATTTTGGACTGCGGCGATTCATCGCCGCTTTGTTTTCTCGTGTGGATGGGAATTGTGAAATGACTCAGCCGCACGCGGGGCAGTCAACAACGCGTTGAGCAAACAGAAATGAAAGCGGTGATCAATCTCCGCACTCCAAAAATGGCGAACGGCGAACGGAGGCTTTCCTCCGAAATCGCGCTCGTCCCCACTACTTCCAACTACAGGTTGTCTTCACACCGATGATCTGCGTTTCGATTGCCCGTACTCGTCACAAGATGGTTCTCGCCGAGCATCAGGCTTTGGCGCAGCGCGGCGCGCAACTCGTCGAGCTGCGAGTTGACTGGCTGTCGCGCGCGCCGGACGTTCCGCGATTGCTGAAGGACCGTCCGACTCCCGTCATCGTCACGTGCCGACGCCGCGAGGACGGCGGCAAGTGGACCGGGACCGAGGACGCGCGGCGCATGGTCCTGCGCACCGCAATCGTTTCGGGAGCGGACTACGTCGATTTGGAAGACGACATCGCCCGCTCAATTCCGCGTTATGGCCAGACCAAGCGGATCGTCAGCCATCACGATTTCGAGACCACGCCGGATGACCTCGAAGCGATCTGGGCCGAGATGGCCGAGATGAATCCCGACGTGATCAAGCTGGTCACGATGGCTCACTCGCCCAGCGACTGCATTCGGTTGCTCAAGCTCGTGTCGGAGGCCAAGATTCCCACGGTCGGCTTCTGCATGGGTGAGTTCGGGACCGCCAGCCGCATTCTGTGCGGCAAGTACGGCTCGCCCTTCACCTACGCGGCGTTCAGTGCGGAGCGCGAAGTGGCTCCCGGCATCCTGACGTTTCAAGAGATGAAGGATCTCTACCACTACGACGAGATCAACCGCGAGACGCAGGTTTTCGGAGTCCTCGGCGATCCGATCGGCCACAGTCTGAGTCCGCTGCTGCACAACACGGCGATGAAACAGCTCGGCTTCAACGGCGTCTACATGCCGCTCCGAGTGACTCGCGACCAGTTCTCGCGGACGCTCAAAGACTTCGCGTGGCTGCAGGTGCAGGGCTACAGCGTGACGATCCCGCACAAGGCGGCGGCGCTGGCGAAGGCCGCGCGGTGCGAAGAGATTGTCCGCCAGATCGGCGCGGCCAACACGCTGATTCGCGATGAGTCGGGCCGGTGGGAGGCGGACAACACCGATTTCGCGGCGGCTCTCGACAGCCTGCAACTGCCGCTGGAAGTGGGCGACACGCTGGAAGGCAAGCGCATTCTGATGCTCGGCGCGGGAGGCGTCGCGCGGGCGATCGGACTCGGCGTCACCCGGCGCGGTGGTGTGCTGGTCATCGCCAGTCGCACGGCCGACCGCGCGAAGGAACTCGCCGAATCACTCGCCTGCCGCCAGATCACGTGGGAAAACCGGGGGGCCGAGTACGCCGACATTCTCATCAACTGCACGCCCGTCGGGATGCACCCGAACATCGATGAAACGCCCTTCCATGAGAACTGGTTGCGCGACGAGATGATCGTGTTCGACACGATTTATAACCCCGAACAGACGCTGCTGCTGAAGGAGGCTCGCGCTCACAACTGTCGCACGGTGTCGGGCATCGAAATGTTCGTCCGGCAGGCCGCCGCACAGTTCCAACGCTTCACCGGCCAAGCCGCGCCATTGGAGACTCTCAAAGAAACGCTGCGCAACGGCATCTCGGCAGCGAAGGGTTAGGTCATGCTGTCCCTGATTGGCTACCGAGGAACAGGCAAGAGCACCGTGGGGATGCGTTTGGCGCGGCGTCTCAAGTGGGACTGGCTCGACGCCGATAACGAACTCGAACGTCGCGCGGGCCGCTCGATCAAGGAAATCTTCGCGACAGATGGCGAGCCGACGTTCAGGCAGCTCGAACGCGAGGTGCTCGTCGATCTGCTGAGTCGCCAGCGGTTGGTGCTTTCCACGGGAGGGGGCTGCGTGCTGAATGCCGAGACTCGACGAGACCTGTGCGCCGCCGGACCGGTGGTGTGGTTGAGGGCGTCGGTCGAGACCATCGCCGCGCGCATCCTGCACGATAAGACGACCAAGGCGAGACGGCCGAACCTCACGCCGACGGGCGGCATTGATGAGATTCGAGTCCTGCTGGCGCAGCGCGAACCGCTGTACCGAGAGTGCGCCACGATCGCGATCGACACCGAAGGGCTGTCACTGAACGAGGTCGTGGCGCGAGTCCTCTCGCAACTGCCGACCGATCTGACAACGGAGGCTCGGCCATGACATTCGGTGGCATTCCGCAGTGGATCATCCTGCCGTGGTTGTTCGCCTTCGGAGCCTGCATCGGCAGCTTTCTGAACGTCTGCATCTATCGCATCCCGCAACACGAGCGGCTGTGGGACCAACTGCGCGGGTTGACTCATCCGCCATCGTCGTGCCCGTTCTGCCGCCGTCGCATTCTGGCAATCGACAACATTCCCGTCTTCGGCTGGCTGATTCTGTGGGGCCGCTGCCGGTTCTGTCGGCACACGATCCCACCTCGTTACGCACTGATCGAATTCTTCAACGGCCTGCTGTGGGTCATGCTCTACATGCTGATCGTGCCCGCCGGATTTCAGGCCACCGTCAAAGACAGTTGCCTGTGGTCGCCCCTCAGTCCGCTGGCCGACCCGGCGCTGAGTTTTCCTCAACAAGTCTTCTGGCTGCACGCGCAATACTTCTACTTTCTGGTGCTGGTCGAGGCGCTCTTGGTGGCGACATTTATCGACTTCGACCTGTAC
>JAYUFF010000950.1:0-9639 GCA_043738825.1 Schlesneria sp. | reverse complement strand
GCTACCCCAAAATCAAGCTGTGACAAAGCACTAGGGTGAGGAGCTTGGTCTGACGGAGATGTTGGCGGTTTGTGTTGTTGGTCCCCATGTCACAGGAGATTACCCATGTCCATTCCACAAGATTCCTCTAGGCATTCTTCACGACGCGAGTTCCTGTCTGCGGCGGGTGCCTCTGCGTTCCTCGGCATGACAACCACGGAGGCGTTCGCCGGCTGGCGGCGACGGCAGCGGTGCTGTTGCGTGGTTCCGGAGTGCCCACCACAACCGGTCTGCCCTCCGCAGCCTTGCGTGCCGAGTGGTCCCTCACTGAAAGTGCGACAGAACATTGCTTCGCTCAATGGTTCACAACTCGACTCGTTGAGAAAGGGCGTGGCGGCCATGAAGGCTCTGCCGGATTCGGATCCGCTGAGTTGGCGCTTTCAGGCGAACATCCACGGAACGTTGGATCCGGTGACGAGCCCGCTGTTTAACAACTGCCAGCACGGCAAGCTGCTGTTTCTGGCGTGGCACCGAGGTTACCTGTACTACTTCGAGCGAATTCTGCGTCAGGCTTCCGGCGATCCGAATCTCACGCTCCCCTATTGGGGTTGGACGACGGCACCGGCGCTGCCCGAGCCTTACCGGCTCCCCGCCAGTCCGAGCAATTCGCTCTATGAAGGCTCGCGCAACATCAACGACGGTTCCGCACTCCCTCCTCATGTCGTGGTGGACGATCTGAACACGGCGCTGGCCCAGATTCCTTTCCCGCCCAGCGGTTTCGTCGGCTTCAGCCGCAGCCTGGAAGGAAGCCCGCACGGCGCGGTCCATGTACTCATTGGCGGTCTGATGGGGTCCGTTCCGACGGCGGCGAACGATCCCATCTTCTGGCTGCACCACGGCAACATCGACCGCGTCTGGAACCGGTGGTTGAACCTCAACGCCGGTCGAGTCAATCCGTCGGACGCGGCCTATCTCGACACGCCCTATTCCTTCGCCGACGAACACGGCAATACGGTGACTCGAACGGTGCGCGAACTCAGCAATTCGGAGCAGCTTGGATATGCCTACGATGACGTGCCGAATCCACCGGCCGCTCCCTCTCCCGCCGCAAGGAGCCATGTGATGTCAGCGGTGATGGGACCACAATCACTTCGGGCGGCATCCACTCATGAGGGGGACGCTCCGCCCGCCGAGCGGAAATCGCTGGGCTTCAAGCCGGAGACGGTGAAGTTGCCACTGGCTCCCCAGCATGGTGCGGCCTTCAAGGCGAAGGCGGCTGCGGCCAGTCCCGACAAACCGGGCGCGATCTTATTGCAGATTGAGGGGCTGTCTGTCGCCGAGGTTCCGAACTTCACCTATGCCGTCTACCTAAACCTGCCGGAGGAGGAAGTCGATCCGGCGCGAGTCAAGTCGCACTATGTCGGTTCGCTCAACTTCTTCGGCAAGGACTCCGACCACGCTGGCCAGCCACACCACGACCACGCGGACGGCAAGGCCCTGGTGGACACATTCGATGTGACAGCGGTCGTGGCACGTTTGCAAAAAGCCAACCGCTGGAATCCCGACGCCGTCAGCGTGACGTTGCGTCCCCTCACGCCGATCCCGCCCAAGGGAGGCGAAGAGAAGCTGCGACAGCGTTCCGAAGCCTCCGCCGAAAAGGCCAAGATCAGCTACCAACGAATCAACCTGCTGGTGACGCCCTGAACCGTCGCATGGAGGAGATTCTCCGTGGTCACACGACGCTGTCGTTTTTCGTTTTTGGCCTGTCCGCACTCTGCGGACACGAAGCTTCGCAGAATGTCCCAGACATCGCTTTGGATGTCTGAATGACGAGGGCACAAGAGATTGATTACGAGCGGGGCTTATGAACTGTTATTGCTTGTCGCGGCGCGAACCGGGGGCGGCCCCCACAACTTTTGAGGAGAAATCCGATGGCGTGCAAGATGGGATTGCGCTGGTTTGGTTTCGTCATGAGCCTGATCGGCTTGCTGGCGGTCGGAAATTGCAGGATGGTTCGGGCCGAGGGGCCGAGCCAGAACAACCTCGTCTATCACATCTTCGTCCGCTCGTGGGCCGATACGCCGACCGATGCCAACGAGATCGGCGATCTGAAGGGGATTCGCGAGAAGCTGGACTACCTCAATGATGGCGACCCGGACACCGACGATGATCTGGAGGTCGGCATTCTGTGGCTGATGCCGGTGTTTCCCGCCGCGAGCTATCACGGTTATGACGTTACCGACTTCAAGTCGGTGAACCCGGATTACGGGACGACGCAGGATCTCCAGGATCTGATCGCGGCCGCGCACCAGCGGGGGGTGCGCATCATCCTCGACATCCCGTTCAATCACACGTCCAACCAGCATGCGTGGTTCCAGGAGGCCGTGAACAATCCCGCGTCTCGCTTTCGCCAGTTCTACCATTTCGCGGACATCAATCAGCCGGCCCCACCGGGAGCGTGGCATGTGGCGACGGGAAGCAGTGGACAGCAGGTGCGCTATTTCGGCTTGTTCAGTCCCAGCATGCCGGACTTGGACTTCACAAATCCCGACGTTCACGTCGAGGTCAAGGAGATCGCCAAATTCTGGCTGGACCAGGGCGTGGACGGTTTCCGGTTGGACGCGGCCAAGCACATCTTCGGGGACCGATTCGACCAGCTTCCCGAGCCTGACATTCTCCACAACAACGACTGGTGGCGCGAGTTCTCCGACTCCGTCTACCGGATCAATCCCGATGCGGTGCTCGTGGGCGAAATCCTCGACAACCAAGAATCGCTGCGCCGGCATGCCTTCGGTTTGGACGGGCTGCTCGATGCACCGTTCATGCACGCCGCTCGATCCCGGATCGCCTTCCCCGCCACGGGTTTCTTGAACGATTGGAAGAACTTCGTAAACCGCTGTCGGGATGTGAACCGGAACGCTCATCAAGGCCCCGGATCGCTGCCGCGAACCGAACCGTTCCAGCCCTTCCTCTTCCTGTCGAGCCACGACGAGAACCCGCGACTGGCCTCACATCTCGAACTGATGAAGCAGGCCGGGATGCAGTCGAATGTCGATCAAGCCTACCGGGTCGGCATGTCTGTGCTCACGTCGCTGGGCAAGTACCCGATCCTCTACTACGGCGATGAGGTGATGCAGCCCGGCTTCAAATGGAACGGGAATCCCCCCAACGCGCAGCCCTCCGGTGACGGTTCGGGTCTGTTCGATGAGACCTTGCGGGAGCCGTTCCCGTGGCACAAGGCGGGCGATGACCCCGCCGAGGGCGATGGCGACACGCAGACGGCGTGGTCAAAGCAGCTTCCCAAATTCGACCGCCCAAACGACGGTGTCTCCGTCGAAGAGCAAACTCAGCCGGGCCAGATGCTGCATCTCATCCGCGGCTTGACGAACCTGCGCACCGAGCATCCCAACTACGCCAATGGGGAACTTGGCGACATTCTGACGGATTCAACGGACTGGCTGGTCTTCGAGAAGGTCAGCGATCAGGACCGATATCTGGTACTCATCAATCCGACGGAGACCGGCAGCGACTATCGCTTCCACCAGAGTTGGTTCCCGAGATATCTCAAGGCCCAACTGATCTTCTGGAGCGACGGCCAGAATCGAGAGTGGAAGGACGAGACCAAGCACGACAAGCACATCGAGGACAAGGTCTTCGTGCCGCCCTACGGGATGGTGTTGATCCGACAAAAAGGGAATTGAGCAGGCCGAGCCGCTCCGATTGTCGGCGACCACCCACGAGCCAACATGGCGGTGAGGACACTTCCTTTCACTTCCCGGAGTTCATTCGTGATCTCGCGGGAGAGTCTATCCCTGCAACAGCCAAGCGGCGACCACGCCTGCTGGTTTGTTGGCGGGTGGGTTCATGATGGCGATCTTGTCGGCGGCTTGGGCGGCGGCGTAGGCGGCGAGGGTGAGATCGGCCGCCTCACCGATGGCCGGTTCGTCGGTGAGGAGGAGCTTGTGCGGAGCCAACAGCGCGAGCAAGCCGGGGATGTCGCCGTATCTCACCGCGCCGGGAACCAGCATCGGGTCGCGAGCGTTGGTGATCGACGCGAAGCGGAAGCCGCCGGTGCCGATCGCGACCTTGTCCACGGCGCTGCCCGCTTGAACCGCAGCGGCTGCGACGAGCGGACCGGCTGTCTTGCCGAGGCCGATCAGGTGGATGCCGTCCGGCTCGTACTTGCTGTACTTGCTGAAGGCGATCAGCGTGAGGATGTCGTGGACGCGCTGAGAGAACAGCGGATGGTTGTAGCCCGCCGTGTAACCGACGAACTCGCGCGGGGTGTGGGTCACTCGGCGAGTCTCTATCAGCGGCTTGTCGTCCGAGGTGAACTCACCTTGGTACAACAGGTCGGGGATCGCGACGGAGACTCCCGCGTCGATCAACTGCTGCACGGCGGCGATTGGCGAACCGTCCTCCTTCAGCAGCGACGCTTTCCCATCGTCGGCGATCCAGATCGCGACCTGCTTGTTCCAGTTCTTCGGTAGATAGAACAGCGTCGGAACCTCTTCTCCTTCTTTGGTGAGTTTCACGACGGTGTGAAACTTCATCAGGTCTTCGCCGTTCGACTTGAAGGTGTGGTCGTAGGTGAAGTCGTCCTTGCCGGGGAGCTTGCGGCCGATCATCACGTCCCACGCGCCACCGATCACGCGGCGATAGTCGCCCAGCGAACGCTCGTTCTTCGGCTTCAGGGCGGCGAACTGCTGGTCCTGATCCTTCGCGAACGCTCGCAGGATTTTCAATTCGGCGTCCTCCGAGTACTGCGGCTTCGGATGAGCGGCATCCCAGACGGTGGCCTCTTCGCGCGTCAGTGGCACGAAGTCGCGATCGACAATCGGAGTCTCGACGCCGAGCTTCAGATGCTTGTTGAAGAACTCGAACATCATCACGCGGCTGGGATGGTTGTAGTTGTGCGGGTACGGGAAGTACTTGCCCTCGACGTTGTCGGGGACTCCGAGCAGTTCGTAGTGCTTCTTGAGTTGCGGCAGCCCCTTGGTTTCCAGTTCCTTCGTCCAGTCGTCGGCAGCCGTCATGCCGACCGGGCGCGGGGCGAGCAGCGCGGTCATCTCGATGTTGCCGGTGTTCACTCGCAGCAGACTGGCGTTCTCGCAGGTGCAGCCGCCCTGCATCGAGGTCGAGACCATCACCGCCGGGAAGAACGCGGCGGGGCGGGCATCGACGCAACCGAGCATGAACGTCTGCGTCCCGCCGCCGCTGGCACCGGTGATTCCGATGCGGCTCGGATCGACATCGTCCAGCGCACTGAGCCAGTCGAGCGCACGCACCGAGTTCCACGTTTGCAGGCCCATCCCGCTGAGGCACCGCAACTCGGACTGAGCACTGAACAGGCCCCAACGTTCCTTGGTGCTCAGGTCCGATCGTTGCTTCGCGAAGCCGTGAACAAGCTGCTGCGTCAGCGGCCCGCCGTCTGAATAGCCGAGCATGTCGTAAAAGAAGGCCACACAACCCATGCGGGCCAACTGCACGGGAATGGCCTGCAAAAAGTATTGGCCTCCCACGCGATGAACTTCGCCCTTGTTCTCCAGTTCGATTTTCATCTGGGCATCGGTGTGCCCGTAGAACCGCGAATCGGCCCAGTGTCCGTGAGCACACAGCACGGCGGCTCGCTTCTGGTTGGCGGGAGCGTTTTCCGATAAAGCCTTCGGCCGATAGAGGCTGCCGGTGCAGTACAGGCCCTCACCCGTTTGCAGGATCACTCGCTCGATGGTGTAGTCGTCCTTCTCGATCTTGCCGTGGACGATGGCATTCAGCGGCTGCTTGGTCGGCATCGGCCAGAGTCCATTGGCGACCAGCATCTGCTGACGCAGGTACTCGGCCCGCTTCTCCCACTCGGCGACCGTGGCCGACGGTTCCCAGCCGAAATAGCCGTTGAGATCCTTCAGATCACCCATCCGCTTGTCACCGATCTTGCGTTCCGCCGTGAAGACCTTCGGCACCTCGGCCCGACCGGATCGGGGGGTGAACATCGAACCAGCGGCCACGGCGGCCGTGGCCAATTTCAGAGCGGTACGACGGCTGATCGGAAGACGGTCGGTCATGGCGAGGACTCCGTGTTGAGAGAGGTCGGACAAAGTCGCGACATCATAGGAATCGGCCACGCCCGATGCGAGGCGGCACGCCCCTCCCGTTACAGCGTCCCGCCAGTCGTGTAGGGCCGGTTCCACCGGCCGCTGAGTCGATGGCGAAACCCGCTGCTATTCGATCATCGAATAGGCCGGTGGAACCGGCCCTAATAGACTCGACCTCCGTTAGAAGATCGACAGTGGCAAGGAAGAGTGGGTGTGCGACATGGCCATCATGACACGGCGGCAGCGAGGATGGTGCGCTGTCATCACTCACCTTCCGGCCGGTCTACTGGCAACTCAATGTCGCCCCTTTCAACAAACAGCCTTATCAGCCAGTCTAGGGTGATGTTGCAGACAGCAAACTCGAAGGCATCATGGGGGCTAATGACTAGCTCGCGAGCAACCCATCCGTGGCTCGCGTTCCTATTACTCCCGTGCTTGATGCCAAAGGAACTGACAAATTTGTTGTCGCACCAAATTTGCTGAATGATGTGTGGGCCGTGCTTCTCTTCCCGCACTTCCAGCCGGGGCAGATGCTCGTCGTCTGGATTTCGCTTTAGCTTCTTGGCGAAATCTTCGGCGTGTGTCTTTGTGAACGAAGGCATACAAACTCCAGTAACACGAGTCGCTCACGTTGTTTCTTCGGGCCAAGGTCTTTCTCGTCCATTTTGACGAGCGTTCTGAACGATGCCGCAATGATTGACTGAAGGCTCTGAAAGGCTTCCGGAATCGTCTCGCCACCAGAGGCGATTCCGGCATCCATGAAGCTGGCGATGAACCCACCCTCGCCATCCGGCTCGATTGTCACAGGGATCGGCTTGATTACCGAAAGGTCTCGGCACGCGAGCGACGACGCCACCGTCGCGATGGATTGTGACTTGCCAGACTCTATCTCCATCAGTCGCTGCTCGACCGACAGCAGCCTCTCCGCCACACTTTCAGCCGAAGGCGCGCTTTCGACAGCCCAACAGATCCCCATCATTCCAATTTCCGATTCGGTTTGCTCACGAGTCTTCCACGGCGACGACAACTCACCGCCCTCCATTGCAGGAGGCTTTCCGACGAAATACTGATCGCACCGATTCTTAGGCATCGTTTTGCTCACCGTGTGTGCCGAGCACTAGAAGCGACAACCCTGATTTCAAAAAGCCAATTGCAGCTAGCAAATACTCATCTGACAGCGTGAGCGATGTCTTTCCCTTGATCGTAATGCTGACAGCAGGCTCATTGCCAGTATCACTCCTCACGAATGACCATTGTAGGCTCGTGAATGGAGAACCCTGAATTTCGATTGCTGAACTCCGCATACCCGCCTTCAGTCCCTGGATGCGGAATGGCTTCGACTCAGTCCGGATGAATGAATCACCGGGCAGCGCCGATAGGTTGATGCGGAATGTTCCAGTAATGCGTGCTTCACCCTCTTCTCCGGAATGTTCGCTCACCAGCTTGTCGAATGTGCGTTTTTGTCCTCTCTTCTTTGGAGGACCGTTTTCAAACCATTCCGGTACAGCCATTTCGACGTGTAGAAAACTTGCGTTGTGGCCGCCTTCGCTGTGAGACATGACGAGAGCGCACTCGAATTCGGACCCTGTTACCTGTTGCCGAAGATCCATCACGTCGTCTAGTTCAATGTTCCCAAGCAACTTCACGCACACGCTACAGTGGCGGAGATTCGATTCGCGAAGAGATGGAAGCGTTGGCATTGAATGAAGGCCATCAACAACCGTAAGTGACAACTGCGGGAGACACAAAAATCACATCGCCCAATGGCTCGGTGATTCTTTACACGTCAGCCAGCGTTTGCAATCGTCGATCCGCAAATCATTGCTGCGAGCAACATGGGCGGCAGGTTGTAACGATCATTCCAAGCTGGCACAACTCCTGCCGTCTTCGGCAGTTCTCACCAGTGTGCCCCCGCGCCACCGCAGACGTTCAGACACGGTCAGTAGCGGCACGTTCGCTCGATGTCGAGACTCGGGTTCAGGTAGACTTACAAACGCCGATCAACCGCGTCCCTAATTTCTGCAACGCGCCGCGTACCCACTACCGAAGTTTGAAAGATCAACGAAGAAGCCGGGCTTGTAGAGACGCCGGGCTTCGGTGATTCACGCGGCTGGAACGGCGTCTGTTTTGAGGCAGTTCTGAATCTGTCGCACCGCCTGGCGCAGGCGCTGGCTGTTTTCGACGATGGCGAGTCTCAGATAGCCTTCGCCCTCTTCGCCGAAGCCGCGGCCGGGGCTGACGGCGACGCCACCTTCTTGCAGCAGCTTCATCGAGAAGTCGATCGAGCCCATCTGCGACCACGGTTCGGGGATCTTGGCCCAGACGAACATGCCCGCCTTCGGTTTCTCGACCTCCCAACCGATGCGATGCAGGCCATCGACCAGGGCGTCGCGACGGATCTGGTATTCCTTGGCGATCGCCTCGACGGCCGGTTCGCAGTTGCGCAGCGCGATGATCGCGGCGATCTGGCTCGCCTGGAAGATGCCGTAGTCGTAGTAGCCCTTGATCGTGGCCAAGGCTCGGACCATCTCGCGGTTGCCAGAGCAGAAGCCGATGCGCCAGCCGGCCATGCTGAAGCCCTTGCTCATCGTGGTCATCTCGACCCCGACATCGATGGCACCGGGCGTCGCGAGGAAACTCGGAGCCTGATAGCCGTCGAAGCAGATGTCGGCATAGGCGAAGTCGCTGATGACCAGGAACTTGTACCGCTTGGCGAGCACGACCAGTTCGTCGAAGAATTTCTGCTCGATGCAGGTGCCCGACGGATTGTGCGGGAAGTTGGCGACGACCAGTTTCGGCTTGGGATAGAGGTGCTCGCAGGTGTACGCGACATTGCGCAGGAATTCGGAGGGGTCGCGGACGTCGAGGGCGATCACGTTGCCCGAGGCCAGCATCACCGAGTAGGCGTGGATCGGAAACGTCGGCGCGGGCACGATCGCCGTGTCGCCCGGCCCCATCAGCGCGAGACACATGTGGCTGAACGCCTCTTTCGACCCGAGGCACGCGATGACTTCGTCGTCGCCGTTCAACTTGACTCCGTACTTGCGGTCGTAGCGTTTGGCAACCTCCTTGCGCAGGCTGGCGATCCCGTTGGCGACCGAGTACCGGTGGTTCTTCGCCTCCAGCAAAGCCTCCTGCATTTTGTCGATGATCTGCGGGTCGGGAGCATCCGTCGGGTTGCCCATGCCGAGGTCGATGACATCCACGCCAGCCACGCGCTGCTGGTACTTCAACTTGTTGATCTTGCCAAATAAGTAGGGCGGCAACCGCTTCAAACGATCCGCCACGGGGATCGAAAAGGGATTGTCAGCCAGAGGAATTTCGGATTCGTTGCGCATGGACGGGTCTCGTGATTCGGCCAGGTGAGTGAGAGCGTTTTTGAACTCGATGCGAAGTCGTGGCGGATTCTAGCAGACACCAGAAATGGTCGGAAGTTCGGTGCGACCAGTGGCAGGGCCATCGCCTTGTTGAAACTGGGAGATTGGGTGCCACGGTCACGGAGCTTCGACGTGGCCGTGAGTTGGGGAATCAGCCTTCACATCCTCGACACGGCCACGTCGAAGCTCCG
>JAYUFF010000949.1:0-3646 GCA_043738825.1 Schlesneria sp. | reverse complement strand
TCGATTCGATCGACATCAACATGGGCTGCCCCGTCAGCCGCATTACCAAAGTCGGAGCCGGTGCCAGCCTGATGTGCCAGGCCGACCGAACCATCGACCTCGCTCGAACGATCGTCGAGTCCGTTCGCATTCCCGTCACGGTTAAGATGCGGCTGGGATGGGACAGCACGCAACTGACCGCTCCCTCCTTCGCGCGCGAGTTCGAGCAAATCGGTATCGCTGCGGTGGCCATTCACGGACGGACGCGCGAGCAGGGATTCAGTGGCCTCGTCGATCGAACCGGCATCCGCAAGGTCGTCGAAGCCGTCGAGCGCATCCCCGTCATCGGCAACGGCGACATCCGCACGGTCGC
This sequence comes from Schlesneria sp., assembly GCA_043738825.1. GTDB lineage: Bacteria > Planctomycetota > Planctomycetia > Planctomycetales > Planctomycetaceae > Schlesneria. Next base: position 3,294 of record JAYUFF010000949.1, on the reverse strand, counting down.
CGACGGAGAGCGAATGTTTGCCGAGACCGGCTGCCACGCCATCTCGATGGGCCGCGGTGCCCTCGCCAATCCGTGGCTGTTCCGCCAGTTCGTCGAATGGGAAGCGACGGGTGAGTTCTCACCAGCCGGCACGTTTGATGATCGGCTCGCGCTCCTCAGACGCCAGTTCGCGTATGCCGAAGAGCAGCGCGGGACCGAACGCGCGATCACGTCGTTCCGCAAGATGGCTCATTGGTATCTCAAGGCGATGTGCGTCTCGGCCAGTTTGCGGCACCAGCTTCAAGAGGCGCGGACCAAGCTCGAATTTGAAGCCGCGCTCGATGACATTGTCGAACACGGCCCAACGCGCGGCTCGCGCACGGGATTGCTTCCCGATCTCCACATCCCCGTCCCGGCCGGCCCGAACGCGAACTGGTGATGACCATGACCGCGACCACACCAACCCGAAGCGTGAGCGAGGGATTGCGGCCCGATTCCCTCGCTCACGCTTCGGGTTGGTGTGGATCGGACATTTGTTTTGGTTACTCTCCACACAACCATGACTGACAACCTGCCCAACGACCAGACCATCGAAGACATCGCCTGCACGGCCTGCGCCTGCGTGTGTGACGATCTCAAGATCACCGTTCGCGACAATCGCATCGTGCGTGCAGAGCGTGCGTGCAAACTGGCCGAACCGTGGTTCCTCGGCCAGAACTCAGTGCAAGCTCCCGCCGCCACAGTTCGCGGGCAAACGGCCTCCTATGATGAAGCCGTTCGCGCCGCAGTCGATATCCTGCGAGCAGCCCGCTCGCCGCTGATCTACGGTCTCTCGCACAGTAGCACCGATGGACAACGAGCCGCCGTCGCGCTGGCCGATCGACTCGGCGCGACTATCGACACCACCGCCTCGGAAGGTCACGCGCCGTCGATCCTCGCGCTGCAACAGTCGGGCGAATCGACCTGCTCACTGGGTGAGGTTCGCAACCGAGCGGACCTCGTCATCTATTGGGGTTCCGATCCGACCGAGTCTCACCCGCGCCACATGGAACGGTACTCGATGGAGCCGACCGGCCTGCACATTCCGCGCGGTCGAGCCGACCGCACGCTGGTTGTTGTCGATGTGAAATCAACCGAGACCGCCCAACAAGCCGACTGGTTCCTGCCGATCGAAGAGGGCCGCGACCTGGAAGCCTTCTGGACTTTGCGCGGACTGCTGCGCGGCATCGAACCTGCGCCGAACTCGAACACGGGCCTTCCGCTGGCCGACTTGAAACGCCTCGCCGAACGCATGAAGTCGTGCCGCTTCGGCATCATCTTTTTTGGATACGGTGTCGTCCGGCAGCCACTCGGCAATCGAAACGTCGAAGCCCTGCTGCGACTCGTGATCGAACTCAATCAGTTCACCAGGTTCCACGCGCGGCGCATGCGAGTCGTGGGCGACGTGTCCGGTGCCGACAGCGTCCTCTGCTGGCAAACCGGCTACCCGTTCAGCGTGAACCTCGCGCGAGGCTACCCGCGCTACAACCCCGGTGAGTTCTCGGCTGGAGACCTGCTGGCTCGTCGTGAAGCGGACGCGGTGCTGCTGATCGGATCTTCGCGCGTCGCGTCGTTTTCCCGCGCAGCACTCGATCACTTGCAGACCATTCCCACGGTCCTGCTCGACCACGCTCAAGCCACTCTACCGACCGAACCAACCGTCCGCGTGACAACCGCCATCTACGGCATCCACCGCCACGGCACGGCCTACCGCATGGACGAAGTCCCGATCCTCTTGCGGCCACTACTCACAACGGCATCTCCCAGTGACGGCACTGTCATTCGAGACATTGAAGCGGCCTTGTGACCTCTCCTTCATTGGCCAAATCAATCTGTGATTCTGCCGATCTGTGAGATTCCATCACCAGCCACCCTCAACACGACACGTTCTGTGTTTCCCACGAATTGACATTCAATAAATAGCCTCGTACCCTTGCGCCCCGTGTCGTTGGAGCAATCAAACTGTCAACGATACCACCTGTCTCCGTAGCTCAATTGGATAGAGCGTCGGCCTCCGAAGCCGAAGGTTAGAGGTTCGAGCCCTCTCGGGGATACTTTCCTAAGTCCTGCCGAACGCAATAGTTGCGTACTTGTTGATGATCGACAGCGCGGCCTCTGAACGCCTGTTTGATCCGGTATTGTACCGGATTTCAGGTTTTGAGGGTCCGTTTCATGTCGATCAAAGTCCGCAAGTACCGCTTTCACAATGCTTCTGGTCAGGCGATCGTGACACTTTCTGGTCACGACCACTATCTCGGCCCCCACGACTCTCCCGCCAGTCACAGCGCCTACGAAAAGCTGGTTGCTGAATGGCTGGGGAACGGGCGGCAACTCGTTCCGCGATCACAACTCGGCGCGCAATCGGTGAACGAGCTTCTCGCCGCCTACCTCGCGCTTGCCGAGTCTTACTACTCACGGAATGGCAAGCCGACGAGCGAGTACGTCACCGTCCGGGATGCAATGAAACCCGTCCATGAACTCTACGGCCGAACGGCGGTGCGCGACTTTGGCCCGATGACCCTCAAAGCTGTTCGTGAGCGGATGATTCAGCAGAAGCTCGCCCGTAGGCACATCAACCAGCGCATCAATCGTGTCCGGCGGGTCCTCAAAATGGGGTGTCGAGAACGAACTCGTTCCACCATTGGTGCTTGAGGGCTTCCGAGCTGTCGCTGCTCTCAAGAAGGGGCGAACCATGCAAAAGAGTCCTTACCGATTCGTCCAGCGCCCATCGAACACGTCGAAGCGGTCATTCCACACGTTTCTAACCAAGTCGCCGCGATGATCCAATTGCAGATTTTGACAGGCATGCGATCCGGAGAGGTCGTGCGGCTTCGCCCGCGTGATGTGGATCAATCAGGGGCCGCTTGGGTTTACCGTCCTGAGTACCACAAGACGGACTACCTGAACATTGAGCGAACGATCTACCTCGGCCCGCAGGCTCAGCAGATCCTGCGGCCGTGGTTGGAGCGCGACATGGACGCATACTGTTTTAGCCCCCTCGAAGCAGAGGCCGAACGAAATGCCCATCGTAAGCAGGCTCGAAAGACCAAAGTCACTCCAAGTCAGGCGGCACGCCGGCCGACTGCTGCCCCCAAGCGTCCCAAGCGTGATCGCTATGACCGAGACAGCTATCGCCGTGCGATCGAGTATGGAATCAAAAAGGCCGCTGTTCCGCATTGCCATCCAACGCCGTCAACCCTTTTCAAACTTTGTGTCGTAGCATCGTCGCGCGTAGTTGTTGGGGGTTGGAGGCGGTGACGAGTTGCGGCTGGCCGG
>JAYUFF010000948.1:0-9651 GCA_043738825.1 Schlesneria sp. | reverse complement strand
CTCACACGGCCACGTCGAGGACTCCGTGACCGTGGCACCCAACTTGAAAAAGGCGATGGCCCTGCTTCCGATTGACCCATCAGTGAAGACTGGGCTATTGTGTGCCGATGAATGTGATGGGGAAGTGGCTCAAATGACCGAGCCACCCGCGACTTGAGAGGACTTGTCCATGTTGCAGCTTGAGACCGGGACGCCCTTCGCCAACTGTGCGGGAGTCTCGCGCCGAACCGCTTTGAAGGCGGGGTTTCTCGGAGTGGCGGGGTTGTCGCTGGGCGACCTGTTGAAGTTGCGGGCAAACGGCGCGGCGACGAAGAACGACAAGTCGATCATTCTCATCTGGCTGGATGGCGGGCCGAGTCAGCTCGAAACGTATGACCCCAAGCCTGACGCGCCGTCCGATTACAAGGGGCCATTCGACGCCATCGCCACCAATGTGCCCGGCATCTTTCTGTCCGAGACGCTACCGCAGCACGCGAAGCATGCCGACAAGATGGTCTTCATCCGCTCGCTGCATCACGGGACGGGAGACCACTTCGCCGGTGGTCACTGGATGCTGACGGGCCGGGCGGGATCGACCTCCGTCAACCTACCGCAGAAATATCCGTCGGTCGGTTCGTATGTCTCTCGCGTGCGCGGATCGAATGCGCCGGGCATGCCCGCGTATGTCGGGCTGCCCGCCGCGCAGAGCATCTTCTTGTTCCCCGGTTATCAAGGCGCGGCGTATCTCGGCGCGGCGTACAACCCGTTCGATGTCGATACAGAATCGAAGTACCTGCACTACTCGTACAACGTTCCGGTCGGACGGCCGAAGTGTCTGGAGAGTCTTCAGTCCATCGAAGCCGTGCGGGCCGGAGATCGTCGGTCGTTGCTTCAGGGCCTCGATCATTTGGAACGCAAGATCGACCAGCGCGGTGTGATGGACACGGTGGACCGTCACCAGCAGGACGCGCTGTCGATGGTCCTCGGCGGGAAAGCGCGGCGCGCGTTCAACCTCGACCTAGAAGACCCGCGATTGTCGGCGAAGTACGGCAACAATCCGTGGGGCCGCTACACGCTGATGGCTCGACGACTGGTCGAGTCGGGTGTGACGTTCGTCACCGTGGACATGCCTCACTGGGACGATCACTCGAACATCAAGGTCGGCCACGGCGGGAAGTTGGAGGCGGTCGATCGGGCGGTCGGCGCGTTGATGGACGATCTCGTCGATCGCGATCTGCTCGACAAAACGCTGGTGATCGTGATGGGCGAATTCGGCCGCACGCCAAAGATCAACACCGGACAGCCGGGCATCCCGATTCCCGGTCGAGATCACTGGGGCGACGCGATCTCGGTGATGATGGCTGGCGGCGGACTGCGCGGCGGCACGGTGGTCGGCCAGACCAACGCCCGAGCCGAATTCCCGATCGAACGCCCGCTGATGCCGCACGATCTGTTGGCGACCGTCTACGAAGTCATGGGGATCGACACGAGTCTCTCGTTCCCCGATCACTCCGGCCGCCCGATCCCGATCCTCACGGAAGGAACACCGATTCGTGAGATCCTGTGAGTGGCGAGTTATCATCTCACCCCAACGATTTGACCGGCACACGTTGTTCGCGGAATCATGCTCATGTCCCAGGCTGCTCTCTTGCTCACTGAATCTGACACCGGCATGGAACTGAGCCGCGAAGAGTTCGGTGAAGCCGAGTTCGATCCGAGATTCCGTTTTGAACGCGTTCACGGAAGGCTGGCTGTCATGGCACCGTCGGGACTCGATCACCACATTTCCTCGGAACCGATTCGTGATGCCTTGGTGGCCTACAAGCTGGCTCATCCCAAGATCGTCGAATACGTTTTTCAGGAGTCTTGGACGGCTGTCGAGGATGATGTTGATCGAATCGCAGACATCGCAGTCTTCCTCCGCACGAATGCTCCGCGCCCCGAGTTCCCCCACTGGACGCCGGACATCGTGTTCGAGATCGTCCGCGCGGGCTGGGAGAACCGCCGGCGCGACTATCAGGAGAAGCGGGGCGAGTACCAGCAACTCGGTGTGCCCGAGTACGTGATCGTGGACCGGTTCGATCACCTTGCGACGGTTCTCACTCTGACAGACGGTTGCTACGTCGAGCAGCGTCTCGGAGTGAACGACTCGTACACGACCCCGCGCTTGCCGGGGCTGTCGATCCCGCTGCAAGGCGTGATCGGAGCGTAGAGGCCCGCATAATTCACGACCCACGCGCCCAACTCGTACTACTATTGGTCGAACAACTTTCATTTGCCCCGTAGCACGGACGCCTCGTCCGTGCGGAACCTCCGATACCGATGGACGCACGGACGAGGCGTCCGTGCTACAGCAACCCGGCAAATCAAAGTTCGACCACTAGGTCGCGCTGCTTGTCGTCCTGCGCGCATTTCAGAAGCAGACGATGCTGCCAATGTTTGAAGCAAAAGACTGACCACAGATTTCACGGATGTCACAGATCACACAGATGAAGAGGGCGAAGAAAGAGTCGTGCTCTCGGACTTCGTCTGATCTGTGTCATCCGTGAAATCTGTGTCATCCGTGGTTCCGCCGCTGCTTTTTGGTTGCGGCCGGGCTACGGCTTCGGTTTCACCAGCGCCCGGATGCTCTGCACGGGGACGCACGACTTGAAGACCATCTGCGGATCCAGGAATTCTTCGGTGGCGGCCTTTTTTTCGGTCAACTTCTTGTCGGTGGGCTTGGTGTCGCCGGCGACTCGACGCGGGCGGCCTCGCGTTTCCGAGCCGCCCGCGTAGAGCGTGAAGGTGCGGCTGACCTGGCCGATGACGTGGCCTTGTTCATTGAAGACCGGACCACCACTGGAACCCTGGCCGAAGTCGGCGGTGACGTTCATCCACAGGATGCTGTCACTGTCCCGCTCGTAGTTCGCGACATGACCGCTGGAGAAAAAGTAGAAACTGTCGCCGGGATGGGCGACGACTCGCACGTTGGTCCCCGGCAGGGCGTCCTCGGCCAGTGGCAGCGGCTTCAGATTCTTCGCGTCGATGCGGAAGAGGCAGGTGTCGGTCTGCTTGTTCGCGGCGAGCAGTTCTGTCACCGGGTAGACGTTCTTCTGCACATCCATCACGACGATGGCGTCGGCCGTGTCTTCGTTGTCGAAGACGTGGCAGCTTGTTGACAGCACTCCGTCCTCGGTCACTACGAAAGCCGTGGCGAGCGAAGTCTGCCAGTCGCCACGGCTCGCGCTTTTGTAGAGGCTGCAAACGATGAAGACGCTGTCGCAGGCGCGGGCGTACAACTCACGATCAGGGAGTGGAGCTTCAGTCGCCGCGGGGAGAGTCAACTCGCACGTCTTGCGGCTCAGTTGTTTGCGCAGCTCGACATCCCCCTTGGTCTGGCCCGCCTTGTGGAGTTTGGCACCGGACCTCGTCAGATGATCGAGCACTTCGTCGATGCCGAAGACGGGGTAGGGCAGAGCCTTCGCCGACACCTGGCCGAGCCGTTCGCGCTTCTTCGATTTGCGAATGACCGGCGGCCTCGTGGCCGCTTCGACATTTGCCGCCTGCCGAATGAGGGCCTGCGCGGTGCGAGGCTCCTCCGCCGACAACCGGAATCCGATCCAGACCACCAGCATCGTTGCCGCCAGACTCAACACGGGTCGTCGCATGGCAAACTCCTGAGATCCAAACTCGAAGGCGCAGGGTGCGTGGCGCCTTCGGAACGCACCGCGTTGGTGCGTTCCGAAGACGCCACGCACCCTACCGAACTGTCAGCGTGTGCTACGGTGATTCCGATAGCCAGTCCCAGTCGATGGGCTGCGTGATATCGATCTTGGGGAGGTCGCACTGCATGACTTCAACGTATTTTTGCGCGGCTCCGGTGTTGAACACCACGACTTTCTCGTCGGGCCGAATCCAACCCTCGCGCGTCAGTCGTTCGAGTGCCCCGATGCACGCGGCCGTTTCGGGACAGATCGCGATCCCTTCGGAGGCCGCGACGAGTTGCATCCATTCGCGGATGCGAGCCTCCTCAACTTGCAGGGCCAAGCCGCCGCTCTCCTGCACCGCGTCGAGAATCATGAAGTCGCCGACGGCCGCCGGAACTCGAATGCCGCTGGCAATCGTGGCCGCGTTGGCGAACGGCTCGGCGAATCGCGAGCCAGACTCGAACGCCTTTGCGATCGGAGCACAGCCGGTGGACTGCACGCTGACCATGCGCGGCAGCTTGGGCTTTGTCCCCTCGCCCCACGCTCTGGTGGAGAGAGGGTTAGGGTGAGGGGTCTTCTCTTCCGTTGGATGCGTACTCTGTTGGGACTCGCCCCTCACCCTAGCCCTCTCCCCCGAAGTCGGGGGCGAGGGGACCGGAGCAGACAGCCAACCGAGTGCCTTCAGTTCCTGAAACGCCTTCCACATGCCGATCAAGCCGGTGCCACCGCCGGTCGGGTAGAGGATCACGTCGGGAAGTTGCCAGTCGAACTGCTCGGCCAGTTCCAGGCCCATCGTCTTCTTGCCCTCGATGCGATACGGCTCCTTGAGCGTCGAGAGATCGAACCAATCCATGCGCTGCTTGCCCTCGCGCACGATGCGACCGCAGTCGGTGATGAGTCCGTTGACGAGGAACGTCTTCGCGCCGGCCAGTCGGCACTCGTAAACGTTGACGACGGGCGTGTCCTGCGGCATGAAGACGTACGCTTCCAGACCGGCTCGCGCGGCATAGGCCGCCGCCGCGCCACCCGCGTTCCCAGCCGAGGGCAACGCCACGCGACGGACTCCGAAGTGCTTCGCCATCGTGATGGCCATTGCCAGTCCGCGACTCTTGAAGCTGCCGGTCGGCAGATGCGATTCGTCCTTGATCCACAACTGATCGAGTCCATAGCGCGAGGCCAGTCGCGAGCAACTCAACAGCGGTGTCTGGCCTTCACCGAGCGACACGGGTTCCGTCTCGAACGGGACCGGCAGCAGTTCGCGATATCGCCACATGTCGAGCGGTCGCTCACGCAGTTTCTCTTTCGTGAGCGTTCGTTCCACGGCTTGCATGTCATACCGCACCCACAGCGGCCGATCGTTGTGCAGCGTTTGCAGTCGATCGGCCGGAAGCACGGTCCCGTCGATGGCGGCTTCGAGGTGTGAGACGAATGAAGTCATGCGCGGGCTTCCGTTGGCAGTCGTGTCAGTTCGATGGCATCGTTGTTCCGTCCGGACCAGGGGGTCCGGCCTGCGTTGGATTGCGGCCGAAAGGCTGCGTCGTTTAACCGCGTGGGCAACGCCCCGCGCGTTTCGGTGTGGATCACGGTCACGCGCGGGGCGTTGCCCACGCAGTTAAACGAACGAACCCGGCAAATCAAAGTTGGTCCAGCACTACTGTCCACCGCTGGCTCCTGAGGCGCGATCGACGAAGACGACTCTGCGAGACGGGATGAACTCGATGCGGCGGCCGGTGGCATTGCCGCGCGGGCCGCGCTCCGAGTCTCGGGACACCATGGCGTTCTGGTTGCCGTAGGCGCGGAGCATGTACAACCCTTTCGACCCGTCGAAGCTGATCTCATCGGCGATGCCGTAGAAACCACGACCTTCGATCTGCGCGTTGGTACGGCCGACCAGTTCTTGATACGCCTTCGGAGTCTCCGGTCCCTTGGGCTGGTGGACGAATTCGAGTTCCTCGCACCGCATGCTGCCCGCTTCAGCGGGCAGGTTGTCGGCGTCGATGGTCTCATTCGGGAGTTTGACCGGTCCGTGAACGATGCGCACCGAGTCCTGGAACTTCGACCGCTGCTGCTTGATGTTACCGGTCATGCGCCCCTTGAAGTCGATGCGCGTGTAGTCCCAGTCCGCAGCGACGACGGTGATCGGTCGGTTGGCTTGGATCACGTCGGTGGGAGCGAGGCCCGCCTGATTGCTTTTGCCTCGCTGCCAGACCTGCATGTGTCCCGGACCCTGAGCGAACGCCGTGTTCTTGGCGCGGTCGAGCGTGAACTCGGCCACCTTGCCGCGCCGGACCTGGACCAGCTTCGTGCCCTCGTACTCCGAATTCTCAAACGACACGTCTTCACGGCAACGAATCGACTTGATGTCGGGCCGTTGCTTGAGGCTCGGATCGGCAAACGACATGCGCGACGCCAGTTCCACGTCCATCTGCTCGCAATTCATGCGAGTCCGCCCGAGTTCCGCCCGGACTTTCCCGAGAAACTTCGCCGTCCGGCCATCGAACTCCATTTTCTCGTCCCACCACACGTCGAGGTCCGGATCGGCCGTCGATTCGCTGAGTGAGGCGACGGGAGAATCCTTGGGCATTGGCAACTGGAGCAGTCCGTGCCCGTTGACCCACGCGCGGTTGGCGGCGCGGTCGAGATGCACGTCGCGCCCTTCAATGTGCAGGCCGCGATCGCGCAGATGCGCCGGGCTGCCGAACAGGTGAATTACCTCGCGAGACGGACCTTCGATGGTCAGGTTCATCCGGTCCCCCTCGGCTGTCATGGGTGGCTCGCCGGGCTTTCGCTTCTGGCGAACGATCACGTGGCCATGCGTTTCGATGTCAGAGACCTCGGGCTGCGACTGACCGCTCACTTTGCGCAGCCTCACGCCAATCCGATCGGCTTTGAGATCGAGTGGCTCGGACGCGGGCTGGCTATCGTCGATGACCCGCGAGTGCCCCGCGTCATCGGAAGAATGGAGTGGGATGTTGATTGGTGGTCCGAGTGAACCGTCCGTTGCCGTGGTGGCCGTTGTCAGAGCGGTGAGTTGGACTGGCGTGCGACGCGGCACGTTCAACTCGGCGGGTTGCAGTCCCGTGCGCGATCTCAGACTGAGCGTGCGCGGCGGAGCAGCGGCTTCGTCGAAGCGGACCTCGAGTGCGTTGGTGCGGGCCACGAGTTGCGGACTGACGAGGGCCACTTCGCGCTCGGCGAAGAGACGCTTGACATCCGGCTCGGTCGCCGGAGTCGGTGAGTCTGCGTCAGCGGGTCTCATCGCGACGTTGAGCGGAATCGGCGCGAGCCAGATGCGGATCAGTTCGGCTCCCAAACCGGTGTGCTGGTCCGGCTGTCGAAACGAGGCGTGCTGTTCGAGTTCGATCAGATCGAGTCCCGTGGTTCGGTCGGTCGATTTGCGAAGTTGTTTGGCCCACGTCGCGATGAAGGCGAGTTCGTTCGTACCGGGGCGCGTCGATTCCAGTCGTCCCGTACCGAGGCACAGGACTTCCGCGACCGTGTTGTTCTCGTCGAACAGCAATGCGACCTCCGGGACGCGCAGTGTGGTCCCCGTTTGCGAAGCCAGGACTCCCTTCGGATCACTCGGATCGCTCAGACGCAGACTGCGATCGTGCGTGTCATAGACTAGATTCGTCATGAAGGCGCGTACGCCATGTCGTTGCGAGACGACCTTGACTTTGCGACCGTCGAATCCCTCAGCCGTCAGCCGTCGGAAGACGAGGTCCGTCTCGATCTGTTGGTACGTTCCCTTTCGTCCGGCGACGGCATCCGGAGGTGAACCGCTTTCCGGGCGGGATTCGTCTTTCGGCTTGGCCTCGAACTGCAAAGTGAGTCGATCACAATCCATCCCGTCGAACTCATTCGGGCCGGTCTTGGTGGAGACACGCACTTCCTGTGAGAACACGGCGGTTTGAGAGGCGACATCGTATTCGAGTTCTCGCGCGCGGCGAATGTTGATGACAACCGGCTGGTTTTGTTGACGCAACTGCACATCGAGTTGCACATCGACAAACTTCTTCGTCACGGGGTCGGTCCCGCTGCTGAGGCGGATTGTGCGAATGCCGAAGACGTGTGGACGGTCCTTGCCCGGAGTTCCTTCAGCCGGGATCAGGCTCATGTGCAGGCTGCGTCCCGAACCTTTATGCGAGCCGTATTGAAACTGCACCGGGTTGGTGCTGACCAGTGAGGGGGCCGACTCGTCGAAGATGAACCGATTGCCATCGACCGCCAGTCCATCGGTTCCTTTCACCTGGACGATGCCTTCGAGGACCGCGCCGACGACGCGGCCGGGGTTCGGGTTTTTCTCATCGAACTCGGATGCGAACTTGAGCTGTGCCGATTCGCTGACCAGCGACACGGCTTGTTCTCGACCCTGCCTGTCCGTACTCAGCCAGACCATCGCAAAGGGAGTGAACCGCACTTTCTGGTCGTTCCCCACGCGCCGCCATTCGTTGGTGAAGACGAACGACTGGCCGGCACGCAGCATGTACTGCGACTGCGCCGCCCAGCTCTGTTCGGGGAGATACGATTCGGCGACACGGACGTTCTCCACGGGGCGATGCGCGGCGGCTCGCTCTGTTGTTTCGATCGGCTCCGCTGGTCGTTCGGAGAACACGACCAACGGACGGATCGCGACCGCATACACCGCATACAGCCCTGTCAGGCTGACGGCCGTCGCGATCGTAAAGAGCAGGCGGGAAAGCATCAGGGGTGGAAATCCAAAATGCGTCTTGGAGCAAGTGGTGATCGTTGGCTGTTTTCTCTGGTCCCCTCGCCCCGGCTTTGCGGGGAGAGGGCTAGGGTGAGGGGCGAGCCGCGAAAAAAGCCCCCCTCACCCTCCCCCTCTCCCCCGAAGACGGGGGAGAGGGGACCGGAATCGCTATCCGATCCCAATCAGGTCGGTGATGTCGATCAATCCCAGCGGTCGGCCGTCGGCATCGATCACGGGCAGTTCGCTGACGTGTCTGGCTCCCAACAGTTGCAGAGCCTCTTCGAGAATCGCGTCGGGGTGGATGGTCATCGGTCGGTGAGTCATCACCTCCAAGATGGGCCGGTCGAAGTGTTCGTCCTGTCGGCGTTCGAGCAGTCGCGCGAGATCGCTGTCCGTGAACAGGCCCGACAACCGGCCGTCTCCATCCACCAGCATGACCGCACCGGTGCGGCGTCCGGGTCGGGAGTGGTTCACGAAGACTTCGCGGATCGTGGCCGAATCGTCGGCGATGCGCACCTGCTCGCCGGAGCGCATGACATCCTTCACCGAGGCCAATCGGCGGCCGAGGCTGCCGCCGGGATGAAAGACCGCGAACTGCTGCGGCGTGAAGTTGCGATGCTGACTGAGGACGAGGGCCAGCGCGTCGCCGACAGCCAACATCGCGGTGGTGCTCGTCGAGGGAGCCAGTCCGTGCGCACCGGCCTCGACCAAACGCCCGAGCTTGATCGTGACATCGGCCTCCGCACCGAGCGTGCTTGCGCTGCTGGCCGTGATCGCAATGATCGGTTGACGATGCTCACGGATCAGTGGCAGCAGGCGACAGATTTCTTCGGTCTCACCACTGTTCGAGAACAACAGCCAGACATCGTCGTCACCAACACAGCCGAAGTCACCGTGCAGGGCCTCGGTCGGATGAATGAAGTGCGCGCGGGTTCCGGTCGAGGCGAGCGTGGCCGCGACTTTGCGAGCGATCAGCCCCGCCTTGCCGACTCCCGTCAACATCGCGCTGCCCCGACAGGCGGCGAGCAAATCGAGCGCCTCGCAGAACTCCACGTCCAGTCGGCGCGCGAGGTCGAGCAGCGCCTGGCCTTCATGAGCGATGATGTCTCGCGCCGCACGCAACTGCGCGAGTCGCGACGCCGACACGATCGAGGGACCGGTCGAGGACTCGGGCAATGGTTGACGGACTGCGCTCATGCGTGCTTCCTTGCAGCGCGAACCGCACCGCCTTGTTGGGCGCGGGGCGGGAGTGTATCGGCGGCTTCCGGGGCG
>JAYUFF010000947.1:0-3653 GCA_043738825.1 Schlesneria sp. | reverse complement strand
ATGTTGGGGTGACTCAGCTTCGCGACGGCCTTCACTTCGCGGTGAAATCGCTCGACCAGCGTCTGCGTCTTGACCGCCTCGGGTGAGAGCACCTTGAGCGCGACCACCCGATCCATGCGCCGGTGCATCGCCTTATAGACCAGTCCCATTCCGCCCCGCCCCAGCAGCTCGATCAGCGTGTAGTTCCCGAGCACCAACGGTTGCGAAGGGCCAACCAGCAGTTCGGCCGCTTGAAACCGGTTGAGCCGCTCGTGACTCAGCAACACCTGCAACAAGCCGTCGCCATCGAGAGGCTGTTGCTCGGCAGGCAGGCTCGATACGAACTCGCGCACCGACTCGGCGGACATCAATCCGCTGGCGTCGATCCGCTGAACGAGTTCGGGAATGTTGAGTGGCATCGCGCGATGATTCCGAAGGGTGCGGCGATGATAGCCGACACTCACGGCCCTCGCGAGTTCACGAAAAATGCCCCGGCTGCTTTCGCGGTCGGGGCGTCTGATTCAAATAGACCCGCATTGATCGCGAGGCAGTAGCCACGCTCGCCAAGAGCGTGGGGTGATTCGCGGAAAACCCACGCTCTTGGCGAGCGTGGCTACAAACAGTGTCCCGAACGCTCCGAGCGTCCGGGACACTTTGCAAATCGTATTTCAACCGTCACTTCAGGCGACCGCTGGCCATCAGCTTGCTGGCATTGCCCGCCTGGCCGAACGATTTCATGCGGGCGATGCAGACCTGCTTCATCGCTTCGCGGGCGGGCTTGAGGTAGTCGCGCGGATCGAACTTCTCCGGCTCCAATTGCAGAATCTTGCGGATCGCGCCGGTGATCGCCATGCGGCAGTCGGTATCGACGTTGATCTTGCGCACGCCAAACTTGATCCCGCGCTGAATCTCTTCGACGGGAACGCCGAACGTCTGCTTCATCTTGCCGCCGAACTTGTTGATGATGTCCTGCAACTCCTGCGGCACCGACGAACTGCCGTGCATCACGAGGTGCGTGTTCGGCAGCCGTCGGTGAATCTCTTCGATTCGCTTCATGGCGAGCACTTCGCCGGTCGGCTTCGCGTCGAACTTGTAGGCTCCGTGGCTGGTGCCGATCGCGACGGCCAGGGCATCCACCTTGGTGGCCGCGACGAATCGCTCGGCCTCTTCAGGATCGGTCAGCAGTTGATCGTGCGAGAGCTTGCCCGAGGCCCCGTGACCGTCTTCGGCCTCCCCCTCACCGGTGTCGAGCCGCCCGAGACAACCCAACTCGCCCTCGACCGAGACGCCCCGCGCATGAGCCAGCTTGACCACCTGCAACGTGACACTGACGTTGTAGTCGTAATCGGCCGGACTCTTGCCGTCCTCCAGCAGCGACCCGTCCATCATCACCGAGGTGAACCCGTTGTCCATCGCGCTGATGCAGGTGGACGGACTGTTGCCGTGGTCCTGGTGCATGACGATCGGAATCTGCGGATAGAGTTCGACCGCCGCGAGCATCAGGTGCCGCAGATAGTTGTCCTGCGAGTACGACCGCGCCCCGCGCGACGCCTGCACGATGCAGGGCGAATCGGTCTCCTTGGCCGCCTCCATGATCGACTGAATCTGTTCCATGTTGTTGACGTTGAACGCCGCCACGCCGTAATTGTTTTCGGCGGCGTGGTCGAGCACGGTGCGAAGCGGAACCAATGGCATTGCAGAAACTCCCGACAGACTGCTCTGTCTGTGTCTGAGGTCTCGTCTCGCGACCCCTCCACATTGGAAGTGCCGCTGAGCACGATCAAGAACATAGCGCCGGGCAACAGGTTAGCGGGAGTACCATCGCCTCGCAAAGTGACCGCCCCGAAACAACCCCCACGCGCGGGCCAGATTTGATCCGAGTTGAAATCGCCACAGTCACCGACGGGACACCTTCGGTTCAATTCAAGGAACCAGGCTGAGGCTGCGAAGCAAAGATGTTGCCACCAAAACAAACACCACGGCTGTTTCGGAACAGCCGCGGCGCGGAGATGTGAAATGAGCATGCGATCCACGCCATTGGGAATGTGCAGTGCCCTTCAACGCCGTCAACCATTTTTCCAAGCCTGAGGTCCGGCTAACGCCGCGCGGTTGAGACAGACACTCACCCGAAGTGTCAGCGAGGGGCTGTTATCCCGCCCTCGCTGACGCTGCGGGTGAGTGTGTCTCGATGACAAATGTGTCACTGCTTTCCGCGCGAGGTCTCACGCCGCAGGTTAGTGTGCGGCACAGCGTTCTCACCACGAGGAGACCGTGAATCATCCGGGTCAGCGCGCGGCGGTCATGACCGAACCATCCGCAGCGTACGCGCGGCGGAGCAATCGTTGCCGAAGCGTTTTGTAGGCCGGGCCCGCGATCGTCTTGGCGACCTTCTTCGCGTTCCAGAATGCCGCCTGCCGCCAGCGCCGAAGTGAACTGCTGACCAGCGAGGCCGCATCGTTGGCGGGCATTCCGCGATAGACGTTGTATCTCCCGACGATCAGGCAGCCATCGACATCGAGCAGGCCGGTGGTTGGCTCCGAGTTGAACAGGACTTCGAGGCCCGAGGCCGCTGCCGCGCGAGCCACCTCGCGCGAATAGAAGCCGCCGGGTACGGAGGCTGTCGTGACGGGCTGGCCGATGATTTCCGTGAGGACCGCGCGGCTGCGCTGCCACTCGTCGAGAAGCTGTTCGCGCGAGCAATTGGAAATCCGCTCGGGATGACTGCACGAGTGGCTGCCGATGATGTGGCCTCGCTCGTGCAGTTCGCGCAGTTGGGCGCGCGTGCAAAACGACGGAGTGTCGATGTAGTCGGCGGCAATGAAGAACCAGCCGCGCCAGCCGTGACGTTCGAGTTGCTCCGCGATCTCGGTGCTGGCCGAGACGCCTCCATCGTCAAACGTGATCAACCACGAGTCGCTCGCCGCGCGACGCAGTTCGCCCGCAGAGGTCGCTGCCAGCGGCGACCGCGACACTTTGGAAGCGACCGCGTCCAGATGCCGCGCGAACTCCTCGGGCGTCAGCTTGTAGCGAGCCGCCTCCGGCCCGGCGAAGCCGCTGGAATCGTCGGCCATCGCGGGCGTCACGTCGTGATAGAGCATGGTGATTGGCATGAATCGAAAACCTATTGCTGTGTCACAGCTTGATCTTGGGGTAGCCACGCTCGCCAGAGCGTGGGGTAAATCCATCATCTCGCCCACGTTCTGGAGAACGTGGCTACGACAACAACCCCAATTCTTAGGTGTGACGAAGCACGAGTCTTCGACGGCCCACCAAAAATAGGTCGAAATGGTGAGCCATCGAAGACTCGTCCCACCCAACATAGAACCAGGCGCTGGCCCTGCCTGACAAACAGCCCGGCTTGAGGACAAGCCGGGCTGCTGTGATTACTCATCACAAATCGAGCGGTCTCACGCGGTCTTCATGGCCGCACCGAGGATCTTGCTGGTGCTCGGACGCATCACGCGCGGATCGACCAGTTCGCCCTTGAGTAGCGTGGCGCGGATGTCCTTGCCCGAGATCGAGACCGGCTTCTCTTCCTTGTGACGCTCGCACAGGTCCACGCGACCGCACGAATCGTAGTAGGCGGCGAAGCCGACTTTGAGCGGCTTGATCTGCAAATCGCCACCGAGGTTGTCGAAGATCTGATGCGCATCGAAGTCACCCCAGATGTTCTC
>JAYUFF010000946.1:0-9656 GCA_043738825.1 Schlesneria sp. | reverse complement strand
CCCTGTCATTCAGGCCCTGACAGCCAAAACAACACCTGATTCAGATGACCGCATTTTTAACCAGATGACACTGTTCGACTTATAGCCGGACAGTTGTGACCACCTTCCAAAAATCAACCTGTTCAGTTTGAACGCTCCTCAGAATGGAAACATCACGCCTCGGGAGTCACGCCGAGCACGAGATCGAACTTCGCGGTCAGCTCGCCGATTTTTGAGTCCTTCAGCGGCGCGAAGTCCACCATCAGCGCGTCGCGTCCCTTGGCGTCCCTCATCCCGCGCAGGACTCCATCGCGGTCGTTGCCCGCATGGCCCTTGATGTAGCACTGCGTGGTCAGCAGTTCCTTGCCGCCCTTCAGAATCTTGTAGTGGATGTGCGGCGTGCGGCCCGGATACGGGACCGGCTTGATCGTGCGGAAGTAGTACTCGCCGGTCGAGCCGGTCAGGAAGCGGCCGAAGCCCTGAAAGTTGGCGTTGTACTTCTCGCGATTGCCGCTCTTGGTGTGCAGGTACGAGCCGTTGCTGTCGCACTGCCAGATCTCAACGACGGCGTTCCGAACCGGGTTGCCCTTCGCGTCGAGGATGCGACCGGTCAGATGAGTGACTTCACCGACTGCCTGCGTAATGGTGTCGTTGACGATCAGCAGATCGTTGTCGGTGTCGAGCGGCAGCTTGTCGGGATAGAACGGCCCTTCGGTCTGAGCGGGCGTGCGCGTGAGTTCCTCGGCAAATGCACCGGGTACGCCAAACGCGCCGGGCACGGCGAGCGCGGCGGCACTCCACGCGAGAGTGCTCAAAAACAGACGACGATCAGGATGGAAGTTGGATGAGTTCATCAGAATGGTTCCTGAGTGAGGGACATGGTCGCACTCGAATCGGGCACTGAGTACGACGCACGGAATCGAAGTGCCCTCGCGGGCGAGATGACAACAAAGACCACCCTCACTCGGCAAGAGTGAGGGTGGTCACGAACAAACATCACGAGGATCGAACGGCCTGCGCCGCGATCGCCCTGTATTTCAGGGTAGTTCAATCAACGATCGGAGTCTTGGCTTTGGGAGTCGAGGAGTCGCCTTGCGGACGACCACCGGCACCACTTGGTCGGCCTCCCCCGCCCTGGCCACCACCGCCGAATCCGCGCGGCTGAAGTTGAGCGAGGTCAAACTCCTTGCCCTTCAATTCCTTGAGCTTGGCCTGCTGATCCTTGGTCAACACGTCGTTGACCTGTGCATCGCGGACCTTGCCCATTTCTTCCATCTTGGCCCGCATCTCAGTTCGGTCGCCACCACCGCCCGGTTGAAACGCTTCGCGGATTTTGGCGGTGTAGTCCTTGCCGATCTCGGCGATCTTGTCCTGCTGCTCCTGTTTGAGGCCGAGCGCTTTGACAACTTCGACATCGGCATAGGCCTGACTACCGAGGGCCTGCACGCGGATCTCTTGCAAGCGTTTGTACTGTTGGGCGGTCAGTGCCTCTTTCACCTGCGGAACCATCTTGCTGTTGACGGATTTCGTCGTCTCGTCCATCGCCTTCTGAAGCTCTTCGCGGTACGCCTCGTTGACCTTCTTGACGGCGGCTTTGGCATCATCGCTGACAGCCAGTTCCTTCTGCACGGCTTCGTTGTCGGCGAGCGAGAGCAGGCTGCTGCCACCACCGCGTCCGCCGCCGAACCCGCCCCCACCAAACCCGCCACCGGGGCCGCCTCGACCACCCTGGCCACCGCCGGGTTGAGCACCGGCGACACCAACCATTGAGCAGGCCAGCACACCAGCGACCAGACACTTCTTCCACCACGTCAATTTCATGATCCAACCTTTCAAAACTGCTGGCTGCGATCGACGCCGGGTTCACGTTCCCGGCACGGAAGAATCGTCGAAGCCTGTAAGCCAAAACATCACACACTCAACTTTTCTGACGGAAGTTGATCCGCAGCACACGATCGAAGCGGAGCCTCCGTTGTCATGCCGACGGCGGACGCCATGCTGGTTGGCAGCCGCACCTCCATCGTCGTTCCGACATCAGGCTCACTGCGAGCGACGAGGGTGCCGCCATGAGCCATCACAATTGTCCGGCTGATCGACAGACCCAGGCCGCAGCTCCCTTCGGCTCGCGAGCGGACCTTGTCCACTCGATAGAAGCGGTCGAAGATGTGCGGCAGTTCGTCCGCCGAGATGCCAATCCCGGTGTCGGCCACCGAAATCACGGCCGCATCATGTTCGGAGGCGATCGCCACCTGCACGGTGCCACCGTTGCGGTTGTATCGGATCGCGTTCGTCAACAGGTTGGTGATGACCTGCGAGAGACGTTCACGATCTCCGCGCATCATCGTGGAAGACAGCGAGGCATCGATCGTGACTTGTCGCTCCGCCGCCAACGGTCGCACCAAGTCGATGCACTCCTGCGTCACGGACTCCAGATCAATCTCACCGAACTGCAATCCGGCCGCATCGGCATCGAAGCGAGCCAGCGTCAACAAGCCATCGATCAGTGACTTCATGCGCCGCGACGCACTGCGGCAGGTTTCCAACGTCGCCCGATATTCTTCCGGGCTGCGCTGGCGAGACAGGGCGAGATCGGCGTGCGCCAGAATCACGGACAGCGGCGTGCGCAATTCGTGCGACGCATCGGCCGTGAATCGAGTTTGCTGTTCAAAGGATGCCTGCAATCGGTCGAAGGTGCGATTGAGAACCGTGGCCAACTGTCCCAATTCGTTGTCGGTTTCCCGCACATCGATGCGTTGCGAGAGCCGTTGTGCCGAGATCGACTCGGCTGCGGCGGTCATCGCGGCGATGGGGCGGATGGCATGCGACGAGGTCCACCAGCCGCCGACCAGCCCCGCCGCCAGCACGGCCAATCCCGCAAGTGCCAGCAGCACCCCCGAGGCGTGCTGGGCCGCGAGATCCTTCTCCATCGAGCGTCCCACCAGGACGTTGATGTCCCAACTCGAAACGTGGATCACCTCGCGGTGTTCGTCACGGACGCGAACGACTCGCACCGGCAGCTTGTCCTCACCGACATGCAGTTCGGGAAAGGGAACGTCCTGCGCCGAGTCCGACTTCTGCAAGACCTTGCCATCGCGATCCCAGACCACGAAATACAGCCGGGAATCTTCCTCGCCCTGGAACAAGTGCAGGAAATCTTCCGGCAACTCGAGACTCGGCGTGTGCCATTCTCCCGGTCGCGGTCCAGGCCCGGCATTGGGATCGCGCCTGGCATTGGGATCGCGCGGGCCATTCGGATTGCGATTCGCGTTGATCGCCGTCAGCGCGGAGACCGGACCGGCATCCGATTCTTCCCGCAGTCGGGGGCGACGCTCCGGACGATCGGGGCGACCGGCCGACTCATCGCGCCGCGATGGTCCCCGATCGGCTCGGGCATTCGATTCTTCGAGTCGCTGCGAACCCGGCACCGCTCGATTCGCAAATTCATTCTCGGGGCGAGTCGGTGGCTGCCAGCGATCGGCTCCGGGGCCGCGTGGAGGTTGAGGCCACGGAAACGGCGGAGGCCAAGGGAGCAGCCGCCGCAGGCGGGACGTGATGACCACGGCGGTGCGATCCAATTCCGGGTCGATCTGTTGCAGACGGCTCTGCCACGCAAGGGCATAGACCACCAGTCCGAAGACCGTGAGAACACCCGTCAAGACCAGCGCGTGCCACGCTTGCAACCGCCAGCGCAGGGAACGAAACGGCCGGCGCAAGGCGCTGCGGTCGGCAGTGGGCGTCAACGCTGGCTCAGACTCATTCATGGCTGACCCGATCCATGACCGACCGGGGCCTCCTCGTGAATCATGTAGCCCTGTCCGCGTCGAGTCTCGATCAGCTCGTGACCCAGCTTCCGGCGCAGGTTGGAGACGTACACATCCAGCAGGTTCGACAGCGTGTCGTCGGTCTCATCGAACAGGTGATCGTAGATCGCCGTCCGCGTGACGAGCTCCCCGCGATGCAGCGCGAGAAATTCGAGCAGGGCGTATTCCTTGGCCGTCAGTGCGGCGGCCACCCCGTCGCGAAAGACCATGCGCGTGGTCGTGTTGATCTCGACATTGCCGATCTTCATGACCGGGCAGGGCTGGCCGGCCGCGCGACGGATCAAAGCCTTCACGCGCGCGGATAACTCGGACAACTCGAACGGCTTGATCAGGTAGTCGTCGGCCCCCGTGTTCAGCCCGCGCACGCGATCCGAAACGGCATCGCGCGCCGTCAGCATCAGCACGGGAGTCTTCTTGGTCCGCCGCAGATCGGTCAGCACTTTCCAACCGTCCACCTTGGGGAGCATGACATCGAGCAACACCGCGTCGTAATTCCAGACGGTCGCCTTGTACAGACCCTCTTCGCCGTCCCGGGCCGTGTCTACCGAGTAGCCTTCTTCGCGCAGGAACGTCGCAACCGCATGGTTCATGTCCGGCTCATCCTCAATGACCAGCACTCGCATTTTCAACTCCTTCTTCGCCACGTGACCGGTCGAAGCCTTCGACAAGTCTGCGGCCGGAATTTTCTTCACGGCAGTCGCGTCCGTGCTGCGCCATGGCATGACACCCAGAACGACCTGCATGACGGCGACTCCTTGTTGAGGGTAAATCACGAATTGTTGAGAGTAAAACACGAATCTGAGGGGACTCACCAACCGGCACGCTTGCCGCGAGGGCCAGATGCTAGCCGACTAACCTGAAACCCCGATGAAGCCCCGAAGATTCGCCAACGGCAGTGCCGTGGCTTATTCTACGCGCCGACTTTCCACCCGGTACACCATCCACGAGGAGCAAGTTTCGCATGAGCAATCCCATCTGCCGTTGGGGCATCCTGTCCACCGCCGACATCGCCAAGAAGAACTGGCTGGCCATCAAGCACTCGGGCAACGCCGTCGTCACGGCCGTGGCCAGCCGCAGCGTGGAGAAAGCTCAGAAGTTCATCCGCGAATGCCAAGCCCACTCGCCGTTCGAGCAGGTTCCCGCCGCGCTCGGCACCTACGAAGAACTGCTCGCGCGGAAAGACATTGATGCCGTCTACATCCCGCTCCCGACCGGACTCCGCAAGCAATGGGTGATCCGCGCGGCAGAGGCCGGCAAACACGTGCTCGCCGAGAAGCCGGTCGGCATCACGGCCGCTGACGTGATCGAGATGGCCGCCGCGTGCGCGAAGCACAACGTCCAGTTCATGGACGGCGTGATGTTCATGCACAGTCAGCGCCTGAACGCGCTGCGAGAAGTGCTGAGCGACGGCCGGAGCGTTGGCCAGTTGCGCCGCATCTGCTCTCAATTCAGCTTCGCCGGATCGGACGAGTTCGTGAAGGGCAACATCCGCGCGAGCGGCGAGTTGGAGCCGGCCGGCTGCCTCGGCGATCTCGGTTGGTACAACATCCGGTTCACGCTGTGGGTCATGAACTACCGGATGCCGACCAAGGTGAGCGGTCGCATGTTGTCCGAGACCCGTCGCGCCGACAGTGCCTCTCCCGTACCGACCGAGTTCTCCGGCGAACTGTTCTTCGACGGCAACGTCTCGGCCAGCTACTACTGTTCGTTCCTGAACGAGAACCAGCAGTGGGCCGTCCTGAGCGGCTCGAAGGGTTTTGTCCGCGTCCCCGATTTCGTCTGCCCGTTCTTCGGCAGTGAAATCTCGTTTGATGTCAGCAATGTCAAGTTCGCTCCGCGCGGCTGCGACTTCGCGATGGAAGACCACACCCGCCGCGTCTCGGTCCCCGAGTACGGCAACGGTGCCCCGAACGCGCAGGAAACAAATCTCTTCCGCAACTTCTCGCAACTCGCCCTGTCCGGCAAGCCCGACACGTCCTGGGCCGACATCGCACTTCAGACCCAACAAGTCTTGGATGCCTGCCTGGCTTCGGCTCATCAGGACGGGAAGCTCGTTGAACTGCGTCCGTGAGGGCAAAACGGGGAGAACTGGAGTAGCAGCCCGTTGAAAAACGTAGGGTGAGCGTCCCGCTTGCCCGTTTTGCAGTTATACCTCACGCGGCCCAAGCTGAGTCGCGTAACCGCGTGGGCATCGCCCCGCGCGTGAGCGACAGTTCACGCTCAAAACTCGCGGGGCGATGCCCACGCGGTTCAACGAAAACGTCTCACATCAGGCCGCGTGGAGTTAGTTCAGCATCTCCCCCACGTTCTGGCGAACGTGGCTACGAAGACAACCCCACTTCTTAGCTTTGACGCAGGACACACCATCGACGCGCGGGGCGTTGCCCGCGCGGTTAAACGACCGAACCCGGCAAATCAAAGTTGGTCCACAACCAGGGTCGCAACACACCCGAGGACATTGCCGATCGCTACCGGGAGGTCGTTGGTTCGTGAGGCCAGTCGTCGGTTCGGAAGGGGGCGGCGGGAAGGCCGGCCGCGTTGAAGAGGTTGCATGCGGGATTGTCACCCCAGGCGTAGCGGACGGCGGACGGTTTGGCGATCGACGGGTGAGAGACCACGACCGTCTCACCCTGAATGGCCGCGCTGGCCCAGTGCCACTTCTTGTCTGCACCGGCAATGGTGAAGCCCTTGAGAGTGCCGTCGCCGCGCGCGACCAACCCCCCTTCCGGATGTTTGAACTGAAGCACGACGCGCGAGCCCTCGATCTCGTGTGAATCGTAGACCGGTCCCGAGGCCGGAGTGTTCTGTTGATAGACCTTGGCCAAAGCCCAGGCCGCGAGACGCTTGCCGACATCCTGTTTGTTTTTCGGATGGATGTCGCTGGCCTCGCCGATGTCGATCGTGACCGCCATGCCGGTGTTGGGGACCGACAGCGAGCGCGACATGCTCTCGCGCATCGTGGCCCATTCGCTGACGGACTGTGGTTCGGCCGTCACCTTCTTGAAGTTGGGGAGCTGTGCCCACGCGAACGGGAAGTCTCCCTGATCCCAGCGGTCGCGCCAGTCCTCGATGAGCAGCGGCAACTGCTGGCGGTAGAGCGTTGCCGTTTCGACGGTTCGCGCATTGTGCTCGCCCTGATACCAGATGGCACCGCGCAGCGCAAAGGGGATCAGCGGCGCGATCTTGCCGTTGAACAGGTTGGCCGGGTGATTGCGGTCCTGCCGAGGATCGACCGGCTCGATCGGTTTGCGAGGCAGCTCCCGGCCCTCGGCGCGTGCCTTGCGAACCGCCTCGCTCCAAGCGGTCTTCTGCTTCTCGTAGCGCGCCGTGGCCGTCTCCGGATCGTAGGTTCTCGCGCGATCATTCCATTCGTCGAAGAGGGGGGTCAGTTCCGGCAGAGCCTCCTGTGCGTCGAGGCTCGTCCACGACTCGATCCCCGTTCCGCCGACCGACGAGTTGATCAGGCCCACCGGCACATCGAGTTTCTGAAGCAGTTCGCGCCCGAAGAAATAACCCGTGGCCGAGAATCCGCCGACCGTCTCGCTCGTGCAGACTTCCCACGCGCCGAGGCAGTCGGATTGAGGCTTGGTGGCGGGGCCGGATTTCACCGTGAACATTCTCAACCGCGAATGGTCTGCTGTTTTCTTCTCGGCCTCATAGTCGCGGGCGCGGTTGACGGTCATGGCCATGTTCGATTGGCCCGAGCAGAGCCAGACCTCGCCGACCAGGATGTCGCTCAGCGTGACCGAGTTTTTGCCGCGCGCGGTCATGGTGATCGGATCGTCGCCGACGCGGAGCTTGTCGAAGGTGACTCGCCAGCGACCGATGGAGTTGGCCGTCGTCGAACGGCTCTGCCCGTCCAGCGTCACCGCGACCGCTTCGCCCTCGTCGGCCCAGCCCCACACGGGGATCGGCACATCGCGCTGCAAGACCATGTGCTCGCCGAAGACCTTCGCCAATTGCACGTCGGCCCACAAAGACGACGAAGAACCGCCCAGACAGATCACCGACAAAGCCAACAGCCAGCGCGAGAGAATCGAGTTCATGAGGCGGCTCCCCGGAAGTGGGACGAACGTGGTCGAGCGACCTAGACATCATGAACACTGACGACGGCCAGGGCAATCGGCAGGGCCATCGCCTTGTTGAAACTGGGGGATGGGGTGCCACGGTCACGGAGCTTCGACGTGGCCGTGAGATTGAAAATCAGCCTTCACTTCCTCACACGGCCACGTCGAAGCTCCGTGACCGTGGCACCCCAAATTGAAACAGGCGATGGCCCTGGGCAATCGGAAGCCGGGAAAGTCGGGGATACCTCCTGCGGCCGAGAGTGCGTCGTTCAGCCGCAACTCAAGTCTGCGGTGCCTGACCCCGGCGCGAACGGCGCGGGTTGGCAGGGAGCTGCGAACTCGTCGAACGAAAACATCTCATGGATGTCCGTGAGCTGAAATAAGAGGCCGGGCGACGCCCCGAACGGAGTCGGCCGACCGCGTTGTGCGGTCGGCCGATCTGCCGGACTCCCTCAGTTCGCGGCCGGGGCTGCGGCCGGTTCGGGAGCCGGGGGACCGAGCAATTCCTCCCACTGCTGGACCTGTGCTTCGGTCAGCACGGCGCGAAGTTGGTCATCCCATTCCTGACGAATTTTCGCGGCGACTTCGGGAGGAGCACTGAACAAACTGCGCTGACCACTTTGGCGATCGGCCAGGATGGGACGCAGCTTGTCCCGTTGCTCATCGCTGAGTCCCACTTTCGTCGCGACATCGTCTCGTTCGAGCGACGCAAGCCCCGCTTCGCGCCACTGCAATTGCAGCAATCGAGCGAACTGAGGTTCGTCGAGCACTTCGCTGACCGATTTCTCCAACCCTTCGCGCATGGTTTTCATCGCGGCGGGACGCTGGTCTTCCGGGAGAGCCTGCATCGCGGTGAACGCCTCGCGCGAACCGGATTGCAAACCGCTCAACTTGGCCGTCTGTTCCTCGGTCAGCTTGAGTTCCGCAACGATTCCCTCGCGTTGAGCCAACCCGAGCAAACCTCGTCCACGCGGCGGACCACCGCCGGGGGGACCGCCCGCCATTTCCGCACCCGGTCGGCCGGCCGCGCCGGGCGTCCGCCAGGTCCGCCCGGCCCGCCGGGTGGGCCCATCATCGGCATCATCCCGGACATGCCGGGCGGCATCGTCGGGTTCACTGAGGCGGTGGCTGTGGCGGATGAGTTGCCTGGTTTGGCAACCGGCTCGGGATCGGTCCCGCCTGGCGTCGTGAATCCGGCCACCAACGGGTCGGCACCATCACGCTCCACGATCAGTTGAACACGATAGTCCTTGAACAGGCTGGGCCACTTCAGGTCGATCGTGTTGTACGCTTTCCGTTCGTGAGGCGCGGTCACCCTCGTGGGGGATCCCGAAATCATCTTTTGGATTTCGCTGAGCTTCACGTACTTTTCAGTATCTTCGCTGAAGACCTTTCGCAATTGGGTCACCGTCGGGTCATAGCTGTATTTCTGCCGGGCTTCAAACGCCAGCACACAGCCGAGCACGGCAATTCCTCCCCACACAATGACCCTCTCGACGGGAGCACGCGGTTTCTTGCTTGGGGGAGTTGGCGTCTGGGAACTGGACACGGGAGGGCGATCAGACATCATGGGCCTCGCAATAGAATAGAAGAGAGATCGAACGGAAGACGCGAATGCGCGGTGGAAGACTACTCGAAACCGGGCGCGGTTCGCACGCCTGCCCTCCTGATTTCAGCCCGACCTCTCGCCGAAGTGTTTCGGCAGGCCATCGGCAAGGCCATCGCCTGTTTCAAATGGGGGTGCCACGGTCACGGAGCTTCGACGTGGCCGTGAGAGGATGTGTGAAGG
>JAYUFF010000945.1:0-3656 GCA_043738825.1 Schlesneria sp. | reverse complement strand
CGCCGACGGGACGGCCTGAACCGGTCAATCTCCATCGCGCGAGGCATCTGCGAAGCCCTGCTTGGTGCGTTCCGAAGACTTCACGCACCCTACAAGCGGCATTTGAGCGGCGAAGCCGCGACAGCAAATAGCCTTGGGCGTAAGCCCAAGGTCCACGACGAAGGGAATGGATATGAGCCGCGAAGCGGCGATAGAGTTTGGGTCGTCGGAATCTGTCGCCGCTTCGCGGCTCGGGTTAGCAAGGGCGCGGGTAATCCTTGGGCTTACGCCCAAGGCTACTTGCTAACGTCGCTTCGCGACTCACGAATGATGCGGTGTCACAGTCAGTGCATTGGCACCGCGATGACAGTTGCGATCTTCGTGTCGTATCTCATCCACCCCAATTGGCTGTACTCTTCAGATGCGAAGATTTCTGCGCCAGGCAAACCAACCGTGATCGTGGTGGTCGGTGCGGAAGGGGCCGTGCAGTTTGAGAAGCTGTTCCACGAGTGGGCCGACCGGTGGGAGACTGCGGCGAAACAGGCGGGGCATGACGTGATTGCGATCGGACGCGGCACCGGTGACTCGAAGGAGGACGATCGAACTCGCTTACAGGTCGCGTTGCAAGCCGCTGCGACAGAGAAGTCGGCCGAGTTGTGGATCGTGCTGATCGGTCACGGCACGTTTGACCGGCGCGAGGCGAAGTTCAATCTGCGCGGGCCGGACATCTCGGCGAAGGAGTTGGCCGAGTGGTTGAAGCCGGTCGCGCGACCGACGGCGGTCGTGAATTGTGCCGCCGCGAGCGCACCGTTTCTCGCGGCGCTGGCGGGGCCGAATCGAGTTGTCATCGCGGCGACGAAGAGCGGAGCGGAACAGAACTTCGCGCGGTTCGGTGACTTCCTCTCGCAGGCCATCGCCGATCCGAAGGCCGATCTCGACAAGGACGATCAAACGTCGCTGTGGGAGGCGTACCTCGCCGCCGCGCGCCGCACGGCCGAGTTTTATTCGACCGACGGCCGCCTGTTGACCGAACACGCGCTGCTCGACGACAGCGGCGACGGCCTCGGCGTGCGAGCCGATCAGTTCCGGGGTCTCCTGCCGATTGAAGTGACCAAGGACGGCAAGCCGCTCGACGGACAGCACGCTCACCAGTGGCACCTCATCCGCAACGCGACCGACTCCGCGCTGCCGCCCGATGTCTTGAAGAAGCGGAACGAACTCGAACGAGCCATCCTCGCGCTGCGCGATCGCAAGTCGAAGCTGCCGGGTGACGAGTACCTGCTCGACTTGGAGCGGTTGCTGGTCGAATTGGCCGAACTCAACGAGTCGGCGGGGACGTGATCGTTGGAGGATGGGCACTCTTGCCCGTCCGGCTCTGCCGTTTTGCACCGTGACCTTTCTGCCTCTCTCTTTCTGTCTACCTCTTTTCCCTTCTCTGCCAAAGAATGGAGACAGAAAGAGAGAGGCAGAAAGATGAGAACGAGGAAGTCATGGCGGGCATCAATGGGACAGAGGCATCCGGGCTGCTGATCGAAACGAAGATCAAAGCCGGACGGGCAGGAGTGCCCATCCTACAAGGCGGTCACTCGCTACAAGGCGGTCACTCGCGGGTGATGAACTCATCGAGGTTCATCAGCACGCGCGAGACGGCCATCCAGGCGGCGGCTTCGGGGGCGGCGATGTCGGCTGGGAGTGGGTTCGGGGCGAAGTCGGCGGCGGACTTGAGGTCGCTCGCGAAGTGAGACCGCTGTTCGTCGAGGTAGCCTCGCAGGCGGGCGAGTTCCTGAGACGAGGGCTGACGCGACAGACAGAGTTCACAGGCGAGCGTGATGCGCTGTGAGTCATCGTTCATCGGTGCGGCCAGCAGGCGCGAGGCGAGGCCGCGCGAGAACTCGACGAACGTCAGGTCGTTGGCGAGCGTCAGGCTTTGCAGCGGCGTGTTCGATCGGACGCGCCGCGTGCAGGTGACGTTCGCGTCGGGGAAATCGAAGACCGTCATCGCCGGGTACAGGCTCGACCGCCAGAGCTGCGTGTACATCGCCTTGCGATGCCGGTCGGAACCGGTCGCCGTTTTCCACTGCTTCTTGTCCTGAGTGAAGTCAAACACGCCGTCGGGTTGAGGCGGATAGACCGGTGGCCCGCCAAGCTCCGTCGTCAGCAGCCCACTCGCCGTGAGCGCCGCATCGCGAATGATCTCGGCATCGAGCCGCAGACGACTCTGCCGCGCGAGCAACTTGTTGACCGGATCGATCTCGGCCAGTTCGGGCCGATGGCGCGAGGACTGGCGGTACGTGGATGACGTGACGAGGAGCCGGTGGAAGCGTTTGTTGTCCCATGTCCCTCGGAACTCACTCGCCAGCCAGTCGAGCAACTCGGGATGCGACGGTGGAGTGCCCTGAGTCCCGAAGTCGTTCTCCGTCTCGACCAAGCCACGGCCGAGATACTTTTGCCAGATGCGATTGGCAGTCACTCGCGCGGTGAGCGGGTTGTCTGAGGCGGTGAGCCAGCGTGCGAGATCGAGTCGGGTGGAAGATTGAGTGTTGAGGGTTGAGGGTGAAGAGGAAGGCGAAGATGACACGCCAGTTAGCGGCTCTTCTTTCTGACCATCAACCTTCAACCTTCGACCTTCGACCTTCCCCAACACGGCGGGAACGGCCGGTTCGACCTTCGCCCCTTTGCGGAGGAAGTCGCCTCGCAGGTGGATGAAGGTGTCACGTGGTTTGGGCAGTTCATTCATGATCATCGTGGACGGGAACTTGGGCTCGGCGTCGCGGAGTTTCGCGATCTGTTCGAGTTGCGGGTACTTCTCGCGCGCGACGGTTTGAGTTCGGAAGTAGGCATCGACATCGCGTTTGTGAGTGGCCGAGCGGTCTCGCACAGGGAGATCGACGCCGTTCTTTACGTTGAACGGCAACTTCTTTTTGTCGTCGTCGGTGAGCGTCTTCTCCCACTCATACTGGTCGGCGAGGATGGCCTCGGCCGATGCCTTGACCTCCTCGTCGAGCTTGGCGATTTCGGAGCGGATCGCCTTTTGTCGCTCCGGCTCACCTCGCCCAAACTGTTCGGGCGAGGGAACGTCGATGCGCGGTGCGGAGGGATCGCCGCCGGTGAACGCTGCATTGTTGAAGAAGGCGAAGAACTGGTAGTACTCGCGCTGACTGAGCGGGTCGTACTTGTGATCGTGGCACTGGCAGCAGCCGACGGTCAGGCCGAGGAACACCGTGCCGGTCGTGTTCACGCGATCGACGACCGCTTCGATGCGGAACTGCTCGGGGTCGGTGCCGCCCTCCTCGTTGATGAGCGTGTTGCGGTGAAAGCCGGTCGCGACGATCTGGTCGAGCTGTGCATTGGGCAGCATGTCGCCTGCAAGCTGCTCAATGACGAATTCATCGAACGGCAGATTGCGATTGAACGCATCGACGACCCAGTCGCGGTAACTCCAGATCGTGCGCGGCATGTCGCGCGTGTAGCCGTTGGAATCGGCATAGCGGGCGGCGTCGAGCCAGTCTCGACCCCAGCGCTCTCCAAAATGGGGCGAGGCGAGCAGCCGATCAACCAATCGCTCGAAGGCATCGGGTGCGGTGTCATTGAGGTAGTCGTGAAGCTCATCGGGAGTCGGCGGGACACCGAGCAGATCGAGCGTCACGCGGCGAATGAGCGTCGCGCGATCCGCCTCG
>JAYUFF010000944.1:0-3656 GCA_043738825.1 Schlesneria sp. | reverse complement strand
TCCTCGTGGGCGAGGACATAGACGAACCCTTCCGTGTCGAACTGCGGACGCCCCGCGCGACCGAAGATTTGATGCGCGGAACTCGGGTCGATGATCTTTTGCTCGCCCGGCTTCCCCTTCAGCAGCGACGGCATGACCACCGACCGCGCGGGGAGGTTGATTCCAGCAGCCAGCGTTTCCGTGCAGACACAGATCGTCAGCAACTTCTTCTGGAAGAGGTCTTCCACGATCCGCTTGTACTTGGGCAGGACGCCCGCGTGATGAACGCCGACGCCGCGCATCAGCAGTTGCTTCAACTTCGGTGCGACGCCCTTCGACCAGACCAGCTTGTCGATTTCCGTCACAAGTCGCTTCTGCTGACCATCGGCCAGCATCGACTTGCCTTTGAGTTCCTCGGCGACGCTCCAACATTCCTCGCGATTGAAACAGAAGACGAGCCCCGGCGTGCGACGCTCCGATTCCTCACCCACCGCCATTTCTTCGAGGTGCTCCGTCAGCAGCTTGTCGGGCACCCATTGAAAGTTCAGCGGCACACGCCGATCCGAACTTTGGATCAACTCCAGCGAGCGGCCGTGAATCTTGCGGCACCAGCCGACGAAAGTGCTCGCGTTTCCAATCGTCGCCGAGAGCAGGAGCAGTCGCACGCGCTTCGGCAACAGCGAGAGAGAGAACTCCCACACGATGCCTCGTTCGAGATCGGAGAAGTTGTGGAACTCATCCATCACAACGGCCGAGACACGGTCGAAGTCGAGGGCGGCTGAAGGAGGAGTGGGGGACAAGGGGAGGAGGGGAGCGGGGGACGAAGAGCGCGCGGCCTTCGGCAGCAACGTGTCGCTGTTTGTCGGCCCTTCGTCCACGTCCCAACCGATGAGATCGGGCTCCGCGATTTGCGGTTTGACCGAGATTTCGCTGGCCTTCGTCTCCCCCTGTCCCCTTGTCCCCCGCTCCCCTTGTCTCTCCCTCTCCTCGTCCCGCAATCGGTCCTCGTGCGCGGCCCAGTGCGAAGTCAGTAGCCGATTCAACAAGACTTCGGCGACTACGACGAGGACCGTCGCGTCCGGGTTCACGCGGCGGTTGCCCGTGACGAGACCGACTTGATCGCGACGGAAACCCCAGCGTTCGGCCGAGTCTTGCATCTCGGCGAACTTCTGCTCGGTGAGCGCGATCAGCGGCGTCGTGTAGTAAATCGTCTGACCGGTGTGCAGCGCTTCGTAGGCGGCCGCCTCGGCGATCAGCGTCTTGCCGGTTCCCGTGGGAGCACACACCATCACGCCGTCGTTGGACTCGAACCACGCCAACAGCGCCTCTTCCTGCACCGGGTACGGCGCATACGGCAGCGAGTCGAGATAGTTCAGAGCCAGTTCATCGCGCGAGGGGATTGTCGGGGGCGTGGGATTCATCGCGGCATGATAGTCACCCGTCCTCACAGAATCTCGTTGCACGCCTGAAGTCCGGCTTAGCCTTGTCAGCCGGACTTCTCTCAGGCAGGACGCACTCCAAAGAGAAGTCCGGCTTTCGGAAAAGCCGGACTTCTTGCGATTCGACGATCCTGAGGCTACAGAATCTCGTAACCGCACTTCATGAGAATTGTGGTGAGCGCGATGAGTGGCAGGCCAACGATCGACGTGTGGTCGTCCGATTCGATTCGCTCAAACAACGCGATGCCGCGCGATTCGAGCCGGTACGAGCCGGCACAGTCGAGCGGTTGATCGGCGGCGAGGTAGCGGGCGATCGCATCGGCGGGCAGCGGTCGCATGGTCAGCGTGGTGAGATCGACGTGCGTGTGAATTTGTCCCTCGTGCCAGACACAGACCGCAGTCACCAGCCGATGCGAGCGCCCGGTGAGAAACGACAGTTGCTCGACCGCCGCTTCGAACGTCCCCGGCTTGCCGAGAATGCGACCTTCGACATCGACCACCTGATCGCAGCCAATGATCGTCGCCAGCGGATGCGTGATGACCATGTTCAAAGCCTTCTCGGTGGCGAGCGTCCTCGCCAGTTCAACCGGCCCGATCCCATCGGCCTTGAACTTGTCCTCGTTGATCCCCGACGGAAGACACTCGAACGGAACGCCCAACCGCATCAGCAGCTCGCGGCGGTACAGAGATGTGCTGGCCAGAATCAACGCCACGGTCGTCGCTCCTCACGAAACTGCCAACTTGCCGAGCCACTCCGCCCATCGCGGTGCTCGTCCGACAAAAGTGATGTTATTCGTGTCTCCTTCATAATCCAATTCACTGCTGCCGAACGGCTCGGATGAGTTGATCCGTTCGCGCCGCGAACATCATCAAACCGACCGTGGTCAATGCGGCAGGAGATTCGCACCGGGCAAGGTCGGTTGTTACAATCGGCTCGCGTTTGTTACCGGCTCCGTTTCACTTGGGTTTTGCCATGACCGACCGTCGAAATCTGTTCAACAAAGTTTGGGATGCTCACTCCGTTCGCACGCTGGCTTCGGGCCAGACGCAGCTTTTCATCGGACTGCATCTGATTCACGAGGTGACCAGCCCGCAAGCCTTCTCGATCCTGCGCGAACGCGGGCTGAAGGTGCTGTTTCCCGAGCGGACTCTGGCCACGGTCGATCACATCATTCCGACCGACAATCAGGCCCGGCCGTTTCTCGATGTGCTGGCCGAGCAGATGATGTCGGCCATCGAGCAGAACTGCCGCGACTTCGGGGTTCGCCTGTTCGATCTCAACGACAGCCGGCAGGGGGTCGTTCACATTGTCGGTCCGGAACAGGGACTGACGCAACCCGGCATGACGATCGCCTGCGGCGACAGTCACACCAGCACGCATGGAGCATTCGGCTCGATCGCCTTCGGAATCGGCACCAGCCAGGTGGCGGACGTGCTCGCGACGCAAACCCTCGCGCTCAGCCGTCCCAAGGTGCGCCGGATCGAAGTCACCGGCCGGCTGCGGCCCGGCATCTTCGCCAAGGATGTGATCCTGCACATCATCCGCAAGCTGGGCGTGCAGGGCGGGGTCGGCTACGCCTACGAATACGCGGGCGAAGTCTTCGACCGGATGACGATGGAAGAGCGGATGACCGTCTGTAACATGAGCATCGAAGGGGGAGCCCGTTGCGGCTACGTCAATCCCGACCAGACGACCGTCGACTACATCAAGGGTCGTCCGTTCGCACCACTGGGAGCGGACTTTGACCGCGCGGCGGCTTGGTGGTTGAGCCTCGCGTCACCCGCCGACGCCCAGTTCGACGACCACGTCACGTTCGACGGCAGCGAAATTGAACCGACCGTCACGTGGGGGATCAATCCCGCCCAATCCGTGGGGATCACCGAACGTCTGCCGGCTCTGGCCGCATTTTCCGCGGACGACCAAAAGGGAATCCGCGATGCGTTCGCCTACATGGACCTGCACGAAGAACAGCCGATTCAAGGAGTGAAAATCGACGTGGCCTTCATCGGTTCCTGCACCAACGGACGGATTTCGGACCTGCGTGAAGCCGCCGCCATCGCCAAGGGCCGCAAGGTGGCCGCCGGTGTGAAGGCTTTGGTGGTGCCGGGCTCACAATTGGTTGCGAAACAGGCAATGGCCGAGGGCCTCGACAAGATCTTCGAAGAGGCCGGATTCGAATGGCGCGCCGCCGGCTGTTCGATGTGTCTGGCGATGAACCCCGACAAACTGCAAGGCCG
>JAYUFF010000943.1:0-3657 GCA_043738825.1 Schlesneria sp. | reverse complement strand
GAGGATCACCGGCATCCGGTCGTGAATTTCGGCGAGCTTCTCATTCGGAGTCGTCGTGATGATCGCACACGATTCCAACACGCTCCCGTCCGGAGCCTGCCAGCTCTCCCACAGTCCCGCACACGCGAGCACACCGCCATCGGCACGGAAGATGTGCCAAGGCTGCTTGGTCTTGCTATTGATGACCTGCCACTCGTAGTAGCCGGTGGCCGGGATCAGGCACCGCCGCCTCTTGAACGCACTCCGAAACGAGGGCTTCGACGCGACCGTCTCTCCCCGCGCGTTGACCAATGGAGAGCCGGTCATCGCGTCTTTCGCCCAACCCGGCACCAGCCCCCATTGCAACGGCTCGGCCAGTCGCATTCCATCCGGCTTTAATCGCACCGCCAACGCCTGCTGCATCGGCCCCAGGTTATAGCGGGGCGACCATTCGGGTTCGCGAAAGAGGTCAAACGCCGCCTGAAGTTCGGCGGGAGACATCCGCAGGTTGATGCGTCCGCACATGTGTTGGCTCTGTTTGCCGTTTCGAGTCTCGAAGTGTTCCGCTCCGGTTGCAGGTTCACTTGTCGAGCCATGATACTCTCCAAGCTGACGCGGATGCTCGCCAGTAGCGGATGGAAAGCTGAACCGTCGAATTGCATGGAGTAACCATGTCAGGGATGACCGCCGCTGCCAATACCGCTCTCGAATCGCTGTTATCCCACCTCAACCTCTAACCCTGAGCAGCGGCCGACGGCAACTGGCTGGTGAGGGCGCGCCGGTTGGAGCGGAATCCGTTTGCTCACCTTTCAAAGCTCAATGGCAAGGTCGATGTCCGTGCTGAACGGCGGGCGCTGGAATCCGAGGAACTCGCTCGACTGATCGAAGCCACCGAACAAAGTCCGCAAACCTTCCGAGGGCTGACCGGTTCTGATCGAGCGGCCCTCTACACGCTGGCCACGATGACCGGGTTGCGAGCCAATGAATTGGCGAGCCTCACGGCGTTGTCGTTCGACTTCCAAGCCGATCCGCCGACTGTGACGGTGGAGGCCGCCAACGAAAAGTCCGGCCGTGGTGCCACGCTCCCGCTTCATCCGTTCGCAGCCGACAAGGTGGCGACGTGGTTGAAGTCTCGACCGCAGTCATCCGCCACGCCGAAGTTCAAGCCGCCGGTCGAATCGCTCTGGCCCGGTACGTGGTCCAAACGAGCGGCCGAAATGTTCCGTCGCGACTTGGACGAAGCCCGGTCGATCTGGCTGGCCGAAGTCGAAAAGCTCACGGACGAACACGAGCGGCGAACGGAGAGCACGTTCCTCAAGCCGGAGAACTCGAACGGCGAGGTTGCCGACTTCCACGCTCTGCGGCATACGTTCATCACGTTGCTGGCCAGTTCGGGAGTTCATCCCAAAGTCGCCCAAGTGTTAGCGCGACATTCGACGATCACGCTGACGATGGATCGGTACTCCCACGCGCGACTGGTTGACCTCAACACGGCCGTCGAGAATCTGCCGTCACTCACTCTGCCGCAACGGCTGCCAATGAGCGACGTGACCAACACGTCAGAACTGCTGTCCGAAACCGACGCCTCTCAAGACAACCCGTCTATTCGGGTTGCACGCCGGCTTGCTGTCTTTGGTGATGTTTCATGCGAAAATGGCGTGACGGCTGATGAAACGCGACCCGCAACACGGCTGGCCAAAGATGTCGAAAATCCCTTGAAAACACGCGGTTTCCAAGGGATTTTCTCAAGAGGCTCCGGTCAGAGTCGAACTGACGATGACGGATTTGCAATCCGTTGCCTTAGCCACTTGGCTACGGAGCCGACTGACAGTTGATCGGCAAACTTGCCGCTTCGAGTTGAATCTTCCTAATCGGGAAAATCAGAATTGTCGCGACAGGTGGATAATCCACCCGACCGCTCAAGTCGGCGGAATCGTAGACACCGTGTTGGAAGCGGTCAACCGAGTGGATCAGTCGCGACAGATGGGGCAATTGCCGCGCTGCGGACAATCCCAAACCAGCGTGGTTCCGCGTTGTCGTATTCTCTAGTGGCACAGCCCAAGTCGGTCGGTGGCGACAGTCGAAGGATGCGGATAGGATTCGCGCCGCGCATCCACGGACGGGTCGCTCGACACGATTTGTCAGGCTTCCAGTGGTCCCTCATTTCTCAGGATGCAACTCGAATGGTACAGGCAATCGCCGCTGTGCGCGAAGACAGTGAATCGGCTTTGATCGCGCGGGCACAGTCGGCGCTCAGCCACTGCAATTGGGAGGTCGGCGAGTGTGCCGCCTTGTGGACGAAGCGGTTTGCGCGCGGTCGAACCGATGCCGATTTTGGCGTGCTTGTCGGATTGAGTGCCGATCAGGTGTATCAACGTCGGCGGGTGTGGGAGACGTTTGGAGACGTTGCCGAAAACTATGCGGCTCTCAAGTGGTCTCACTTCTATTCGGCGTTGAACTGGGACGATGCGGCCGAGTGTCTGCAATGGGCACAGGACGTTCAGGCGGGCGTGGCCGAGATGAAGGCGTGGCGTCGTGCTCAGCGCGGCGAAGACCTCAGCGAGCTGGCGAACGAAGAACCGTTCAGCCTCGCGCCGGCCGAATTGACTCTGGTCGGTGAGGCCGCGCCGTTCGATGTCGGTGCGCCGCGCATGTCGAGCAACAGCGAAGGCCGTCAATTGGCGACGCTGTCTGCGAGTGGCACTCCGGTCAACTCCGAAAGCAGTTACGCACCGTTCCGTGAGGACGCCGCGACGCCCGTACCGCGTGAAGACGGTGCTCGCCCCGAGCCGACGACCGAACAACTCGTGAAGCGGATGACGACGGCCATCGAGCGGTGTCAGGGTGCGATGACGAGTCAGTTTTGTCGGCAGTTCGCCAAGCTGCCCGAGAAGACTCGACTGCGGTTCTTGAAGTCTGTGGAGCAGCTTTCCGCGAAGACCGCCGCGTTGGACGAATGACTCGAAGGTTCCGATCACGAGGAGGTCCGGTCGGCGGAGCGACCGGACGACAACACCAACCGCAAGAGTGAGGTGTCGCGATGCACGATGCCGGACAGGATGACTTGCCGCCAGATGGCCCTCGGGCTGAAGGTGCCGCTCGCGACGAGCGAACTCCGTCGGTGCGTGGTTCAGGCACAACCGTGCCCGCGTGGTTGGTGGCGGTACTGCTGGTGGCCCTGGCCTTTTTGATGCTCCGGAACGCGGGGTTGCTGCCGGGCTTCTCTCCGCGAGCCGCGACCGAACCGCGCACCGTGACACCGCGCGGAAATCTGGCGGCCGATGAGCAATCGACCATCGAGATCTTTCGCAAAGCCTCGCCGTGCGTCGTGCATATCACCACGTTGACCCGGCGGCGCGATCGACTGAGTCTGAAGGTCACGGAGATTCCCGAGGGCACGGGGACCGGCTTTATCTACGACGATGCGGGTCATATTGTCACGAACTACCACGTGATTCGGAGTGCCCAGGCCGCGCGAGTCAGTCTCGCGGACAACTCGTCGTGGAACGCCAAGCTCGTCGGCTACGAGCCGAACAAGGATCTGGCGGTCCTCAAAATTGACGCTCCCGCCGAGCGACTGCGGAAGATCGACATCGGTTCGTCGTCCGACCTGCAAGTGGGACAGAAGGTCTTCGCGATCGGTTGCCCGTTCGGTCTCGATCAAACGCTGACAACGGG
>JAYUFF010000942.1:0-3660 GCA_043738825.1 Schlesneria sp. | reverse complement strand
CGTACATCTTCACGCCGTTGTCGAGCATCCCCACGACGGCCACTCCCCACACAACCAGTCCGAAGGCAGCAAACCAATTTCCCTGCAAGGCCAGCCAGGCGGCGAACGGTCCCCAGACCATCCACGCTCCGGCCATCGGGATCAGCGACACGATCGAGGCGATCACGAGCAGCACTCCGAAGTGACCGAAGCCACAAACTTGCAGTGCGAGTGCCGTGGCCAACCCCTGCGCGAGTGCCGCCAGAAAAGTCGCGATCACCACCGCGCGAACGACGTTGGCGAACTTGTCCGCCAGCCGGCGCTGATAGTCGATTGGCAACGGCAACAGTTCTTCAGCCGCCTCCAAAATCGCGGGGCCATCGGCGAGGAAATAGTAGAGCGCCGTAATGAACATCCCGCCCGCAATCGCCAGCGATACGAACATCCCGAGCGTGGACGAGGCGAGTGTAAACGTCTTCCCCGCGAGCTGTGCGGCCAGTGCCCGCATGCTCTCGACGAACTGGCTATGAAGCTCGGCCAGCTTCTCATCGCTGAGGCCACCCGGCACGAAGGGACTCAATTGTTCGAGGCCCTGTGCGACGACTCGCGACCACAGCAGATCGAGACCGTGTTGCCAGTCGCCTCCCATCGACCGGTCGGCCAGGTCGCGGAACTGTACGGCCGCGATGAACGTGCCGATCACCAGCGGCACCACCAGAATTGCAACCACGGCCGTCGTGGTCAGCCCGGCCGCCCATGCCGGTCGTCCGCCCGTCTTCTTGAGGAAGTAACTTTGCAGAGGCTGGCAGATCACCGCCAGCACCGCCGCCAAAAACAGCGGCAACAGAAACGGTGCGATCACCTGATAAAAAGTGCCGCCCAGCAA
This sequence comes from Schlesneria sp., assembly GCA_043738825.1. GTDB lineage: Bacteria > Planctomycetota > Planctomycetia > Planctomycetales > Planctomycetaceae > Schlesneria. Next base: position 2,795 of record JAYUFF010000942.1, on the reverse strand, counting down.
CACGATCAACGCGAGCAGCACGGCCAGCGAAACGAAACGCGGAATCATCATGAGTCGGCCACCAGTTGGAGAGACAGAAAGCGGTTACCAATGCATGACAAATCCGCCATCAACATTCATCGTTTGGCCAGTGATTTGACTGGCTCGCGCGGAGGAAAGGAACGCCACCAGGTCGGCCACGTCCTCGGGCTGCTGCCAGCGGCCAAGCGGGATCACGTTGCGAACTTTGTCTCCCGCCCAGTCTTCATAGCTGCGCTGTTTGTCCGACGGCTGTTGGTCGTTCCATGCCTGCCAGACCTGCCGATTGAGCGGCGTCTGGACCATGCCCGGATTGACCGTGTTGACCCGGACGCGGTGTGGAGCCAGATCTTTCGCGAGACACTGCGCGAAGTTGATGTTGGCCGCCTTGCTCGCGCTGTACGGCGGATCGGTCTGCGAGCCGATCTGTCCCGCCACGGACGCGACAAACACCATCGTCCCGGTCTTGCGCGAGACCATTCCCGGCGCGATGGCCTGCGCGACGTGAACCATCCCCATCACATTGACTTCCAGCACGCGCGGCCAATCGCTCGGCAGGACGTTCGTAAACGGAAAGCCAAACTTCCCGGACGTCACCGCCGCCGCATGGACGAGATGCGAGATCGGCCCCAACTTCGCTTCGGTCTCTACCACGGCGGCCTCGACCACCGCGAAGCGACTCACATCGACCGTCAGCCCGAGCGACGAGCCACCAAAATCTTCGGTCAGCTTGGCCGCCGCGTCACTCACACCGGCCGACATGTCCCACAGCGCGACACGGCAGCCTTCGCGAGCCAACCCGCGCGCACAAGCCAGACCAATCCCGCTGGCTCCACCCGTCACCACGGCCACATGTCCGCCGATCTCAAGTTCCATGTTTGCTTTCCTGTCGCTTCGCTCCTGCGAGTACCGCCGCTTCGTTTGTCCGGGAAGAGGGTGGATCGTTCACGGTTTGTTGGCAAGTCGTTTAACCCGCAACCAAAGAGTAAGACGCGGAACCACGGACCACACAGATTTCACGGATGACACAGATCAGACGAAGACCAAGAACACTCTCTGCCCTCTCTTCATCCGTGTCATCTGTGATATCCGTGAAATCGGTGGTTTGTCTTTTGCCTCTTCACCGGGTGACCTCGACTGGCTCCGAATTGCGCGCAGCCCGAAAAAAGTTGACGCCTGGTGATACGACATCGCGCAGTTACCCCGACACGATACCAGCACGGCTGATCGACGGCACTCGTTCTGATAGAGTCGCAACGACGTGGCTGGCAGCTTGCTGCTATCAACGACCAGAAAAAACACGCCACCGGAAAACTAGCCCGACGCGCAAGCGAGGGCTGAATGTGAATCGTGCGTGAAGCCCTCGCTCGCGCGTCGGGCTAGTTTCGAGGCCCATTCCACGGATTAACTGCGAGACACCACCATGCAACTCGGACTGATCAATTCGGCGTGGGCACAGGCGGGGCGAGGCACCGCGTGGGGAATCCACAAGACGAAGGAACTGGGCTTCGACACGATCGACATCTTCGCCGATCCGCTCGACATCGACGTGCAGGAACGGCTGCTGATCCGTCGCGAGTGCGAGCAGGCCGGCCTGCCGATCGTCTCGATCTGCTGCGTGGCCACCGGGCTGATCGACTTCAATCCGAGCGTGCAGCGATTTCACATCGAGCGGGTCACGCAGTACCTCGATCTCGCGAATGAGTTCTCGGCGAGGAACGTCCTGCTCGTGCTGGGCGAGTACATCTGGAACCGCGAAGTAATCAAGCCCGCCGACCAGTGGGCCTTCGCCGTCGAGAGCTGCAAACGGCTGGGCGATTACGCCGCCGAGTTGGGTTTGCAGATCGCCCTCGAACTGGAACCGTTCCCGCTGTCGCTGCTGAACAACGTCGATAGCATGGTCCGCTTCATCGACGACGTGAATCATCCAGCCGTGAAGGCCAACATCGACGTGTCGCATCTGTGCCTCGCAAAGGTCGCTCCCGAAGAACTGCGTCTCTTGAAGGGAAAGGCGATTCACGTCCACATCTCGGACTGCGATGGCAAAGTCCACGGCGATCTTCCCCCCGGTCGAGGCGTCGTGAGATTCGAGCCGTATCTTCGCGAGATCGCCGCGCTGAACATCGACGGTGCCGTCTCGATCGAACTCGAATACAGCCCTCAACCCGACCAGATCGAAGCTTGGGTCGCCGAAGCCTACCGCGAGACCGACAAGCTGATGAAGGCCGTCGGTTTGAGAAGTTGAGACTGATTCTTCACGTTTAGCCCCAACGTCAGCGGCGTGGGCGCGAAGGCGGGCAACTCGTTGATCTCTCCCACGCCGCTGGCGTTGGGGCTAAACATGGAAATCAGGTCCGGGGTCCGAGCCAGTCACCAATTCGTCACCGAAGGAAACAGCGAATGACTCTGCGTGCGAGGCTGTTGATCGTGGGATGCCTAGGAACGGTGTCGCTGGTTGCAATTCTTTTGGTGCAGTCGCGGGGAGTCGGACAGGAGGAACAGGAACAGAAACCAAAGTCCGATGTGGCGCGCGTGGAGGCGACGGACGGCGCACGAAGTTGTGTGGAGTGTCATCAGAAGACCTCGCCCGGCATCGTGGAGCATTGGAAGGACAGCACGCACGCGACGCAGGGGATCGGCTGCGTGGACTGTCACGCGGCGGATGTGAAGGACGCCGATGCGTTCTCGCACTATGGAGCGACCATCGCGACGGTCGTCACACCCAGGGACTGCGGCAACTGCCACACGCAGGAGCACGAGGAGTTTTCGATCAGCCA
>JAYUFF010000941.1:0-3666 GCA_043738825.1 Schlesneria sp. | reverse complement strand
GCACCCGGCTCACCGAAGATTGCTGGGTGGCGTCGCTTGCTAGACATCGTTCGTCGAACTCCGTTCAATCTCATCGCCCATCACATCCCTTTCGAGGTTCCTGCCATGAAGTTTCTCGCACTCGTATCGTTGGTCCTTTCGTGGCCGCTGCTCGTCTCAGCCGCCGAGTGGCAGCCGAAGCAGGCTCCGCTGATGACGAGGTGGGCGAAGGACGTGACTCCTCAAAACGTCCACGCCGAGTATCCTCGTCCGCAGATGGTGCGCGAGCCGTGGATGAACTTGAACGGGCTGTGGGAGTACGCGATCCGGCCGAAGGCGGACGGGACGCCGACCGCGTGGGAGGGCGAGAAAATCCTCGTGCCGTTCCCGGTCGAGTCGGCGTTGTCCGGCGTGATGAAGCCGGTCGGGCCGGAGAACAGGTTGTGGTATCGCCGCTCGTTCTCGGTGCCGATGAAGGAGGGGAAGGTTGATGCCGCGTGGGCCGGGAAGAACGTGCTGCTGCACTTCGGCGCGGTCGATTGGGAGACGACTGTCTGGCTCAACGGCAACGAAGTCGGCTCGCACAAGGGAGGCTACGATCCGTTCTCGTTCGACATCACGTCGTCGCTCAAAGCCGACGGCCCGAATGAACTGGTCGTCTCGGTCTGGGACAGGTCCGACGCCGGTTATCAGGCTCGCGGCAAACAAGTCCGCAAACCGGGCGGCATTTTCTACACGCCGACAACCGGGATCTGGCAAACCGTGTGGATGGAACCTGTTGGCAGTACCTACGTGACATCGATCGCGGCTCGCGTTGTGAATCTCAACAAGGGGCGGGCTGAGATTGACGTGAAGTCACAGACCCGCGCGGGAGGCAAGAGCTCCGTCAAAACAGAGCTTGTCCTCATTGATGGCGAAAAGCGACGAGTCATCGATGCAGGATCGCTCAATAGGATCTCGCCGAATGGAGAGCCGCTCCGAGACTATTCGTCGTCTGAGTTCACGGCCGAAGTTTCTGGCCTCGACAAACCTTGGACTCCCGACATTCCGCATCTCTACGCACTTGAATACACTGAGACTGAGAGCGGTGAAGTCATCGAACGCGTGACCAGCTATTTCGCGATGCGAACGATCTCGCTGGGCAAAGATGACAAGGGCGTCAATCGTCTGCTGCTGAATGGCAAGTTCGTGTTTCAGTACGGGCCGCTCGATCAGGGGTTCTGGCCGGATGGGTTGTACACGGCTCCGACCGACGAGGCGCTGAAGTTCGACATCGAGATCACCAAGCAGTACGGCTTCAACATGATTCGCAAGCATGTGAAGGTCGAGCCGGCGCGGTGGTACTACCACTGCGACAAGCTCGGGATGCTCGTCTGGCAGGACATGCCCAGCGGCGACCGGTTCATCGGGCCGAACGATCCCGACATCCAGCGCTCGCCCGAATCAACCGCGCAGTTCGAGAAGGAGTGGCTGGCCATCATCGACGCGCTCCGCAACCACCCGAGCATCGTGATGTGGGTGCCGTTCAACGAGGGCTGGGGCCAGTTCGACACGGCTCGCATTGTCGAGTTGACGAAGAAGCACGACCCGACGCGGCTGGTCAACAACGCCAGCGGCTGGTCCGATCGCAACGTCGGCGACGTGCATGACATCCACGTCTATCCCGGCCCCGCCTCGCCGCAGCCGACCGACGCGCGAGCCGCAGTGCTCGGCGAATTCGGCGGCCTTGGCCTGCCGCTGGAAGGACACACGTGGCAGGGGAAGGAAAACTGGGGCTATCGCAACTTCCCCGATCAAGAGTCGCTGACGGAGGCGTATGTCGATCTCGTCGATCAACTCCCGTCACTGATCGCATCAGGCCTGTCGGCGGCGGTCTACACGCAGACCACGGATGTGGAAACGGAAGTCAACGGGCTGATGACCTACGACCGCGCGGTGATGAAGATTCCCGTCAGAACGGGAGTGCTGACGCACCAGGAACTCTGGATGACACCGCGCCGTCACGAGACTCTCGTCCCGACATCTCAGAAGGAGGCGCAGACCTGGAAGTACACGTTCGAGAAGCCAGCCGACGGGTGGGAGAAGCCGGACTTCGATGACTCGAAATGGAAGAGCGGCCCAGGCGGCTTTGGCGAGAAATCGACCCCCGCCTCCGTCGTGCGCACCGAATGGAAGACGAATGACATTTGGATCAGAAGGACGTTCGACTTTACTTCGATTCCCTACGGCGAGATTCGGCTGATGATGCACCACGATGAGGATGTCGAGGTGTACTTCGATGGCATCCTCGCGAAAAAGACGACTGGTTGGACGACCGATTACCGCCCGTTTCGAGTGAGCAAGGAAGCCTGGGTCGCCGCCGCCAAGGGATCTGGAGCTATCAACTCAAAGCTCGGACCACACACGTTGGCGGTGCATTGCAAGCAAACGGCAGGCGGCCAGTACATCGACGTGGGCCTCGAACTGGGACCGTTCAGGAAGTAGTGAGCGGGTGCCGTCATCAAGCCGGGACCAGCACGCTGGCCGTCTCTGACTGCAAGCGAGTGGCGGCCGGTCCATCGACGTGGGATTCATCGAGTTGATCGAGGTCAAGTAATGCCCGAGGCCGCCCCGCTCATCCTGCTCCCCGGCATGGGGGCCGACGCGCGGATGTTTGCTCTGCTGCGCTCGGGCCTGCCGCAGTTGGTGACTCCCAACTGGATCGAGCCGGATCGCAACGAACCGCTCGCTGTCTATGCGCGACGTTTGGCGAGGGCGGTCGATCCGGGTCGGCCCTGCTTCGTCGGAGGAGCCTCGTTGGGCGGAGTCATCGCGCTCGAAATGTCTGTCGCGCTGCAGGCCCGTGCGTGCTTTCTGATCGGCAGCATGCGGTCTCCCGACGGACTGCCGTGGCGGCTGAAGGTGCTGCGTCCGTTGACGCCCCTCGCCGGTCTGCTGCCGTGGTTCACCTGGGTCATCCCGCCGCTGGTCGGTGCGGCGTTCGGACCATTTGCGCGAGACATCGCCCAGCAACTCGCCGACGCCGACGCGCGGTTCGTGCGTTGGGCCTCGCAGGCGGCCCTGGCTTGGAAGCCCTCACCGGAAGTGGCCGATGTGCGCGTCTTCCAGATCCACGGCGACCGCGATCGAGTTTTCCCCGTGGGTCTGGCGAGACCCGACCGCATCGTTCCCGGTGCCGGACACGTGCTGTCGGTCACGCACCCCCTCGACACGTCGGAGTTTTTGCTGGCGGGGATGAAGGACGGTTCGTGCGGTGTCTTGCCAAACTAGCCCGACGCGCAAGCGAGGGCTTCGACATGGTCGAACGCGAAGCCCTCACTTGCGCGTCGGGCTAGTGCTGTGTCACAGCTTGATTTTCGGGTTCAGCAAATCAGCCGGAACGCGCTAGCGTCCGGTTCTAACCGTGGGCTGGCGCCCAGCGGCTGATGGACTCAACCCGAAATCTCAGGTGTGATACAGCACTAGCCGCATTTCAGCCAACACGACTTTTGAGATAATTTCTAAGTGGACAAAGTCCGTTCAGGAAGCCAGTTGAAGTATGGCTCAGTGCGCAGGAAGTGTCCGCGTGCCGTCTGCTGGCCTCAAACCTGGGTAGTGGGTACGCAGCGTGGGTCAATTCTGTTGACGCCCCAAGTATAGCCGCGCCAACTTTGCGCCGCACTCTGAATCGGGCATACTTCCCGGTCG
>JAYUFF010000940.1:0-3673 GCA_043738825.1 Schlesneria sp. | reverse complement strand
CGTTTCCGCACGCCCGGCGTGTCGATGGCGATGAACGACTTGCCGTCCATCTGGAACCGCACGTCGATGCTGTCGCGTGTCGTGCCCGGAATCTCGCTGACGATGACTCGATCCGTTTCGGCGAGCTGATTGATGAACGTGCTCTTGCCGACATTGCGTCGTCCGACGATCGCCAGTTTCAGCTCGGGAGCTTCATCGAGGTCTTCCCCCTGCTCGGCTTCGAGGTCATCGGGCGGAGGCAGATGCCGCAGGAGCACCTGGAGCAACTCTTCCTGATTGCGGTTTCCCTTTACGCTGACGGTGATCAACTCCGTGTGAGTATCCGCCAGAGAGTGAAAGGTCGGTGCCTCGCGATCAATCTTCGGCGAGTCGCACTTGTTGATGACGATGATCTTCGGCGTGTCGATCCGCCGCAGCCGCCGAGCCACCTCCTGATCGAGGGCCGTGATTCCCGCCGAGCCCTCCACCACGAACAGGATCAGATCGGCCTGTTCCATGGCGATCCGAATCTGCGTATCGACTTCGTCGGTCAGCTCGCCCACATCGACGATGCCGACTCCACCCGTGTCGATCAACTCGAAGTAGCGGTCTTCGACGTGCATCAGGTAAGTGACACGATCCCGCGTGACGCCCGCCATCGGATCGACGACCGAGATGCGCTTGTGCGCCAACCAGTTCATGATCGAACTCTTGCCCACATTGGGCCGGCCCACAATGGCCACTTTCGGAACGGACATTCGTCGGATCTTTCTGCTGCTCTCTGCAAGGTCGCGGACGCTTTCAAACGGGAATGGTAACAGCAAGCCGCGTGCGACAGGAGTCAGTGTGCGTGATGAGTGTTGCGCTGTGCGACGCATCGGCTTTCGCCAGGACTTCGACCAGCCAGACGGAAATGCTGGGGCGGTTGGAGAATCTTTCCGTCACGGCATAGAATCCCGCCACCGAACGGAATCCCGCCACCGTTACCGCTGACGAGAATCAACGGCCATGTTCAACAAGATCACCATCACGAACTTCAAGAGCCTGGCTGATACCAGCACGGAACTCGGCCCGTTCACGGTGTTGGTGGGAGCCAATGGATCTGGCAAGTCGAGCTTTTTGCAGGCAATCGAACTGGTGTCTTGGGCCGTTCGCTCTCCAAGCATCAATGACGAGCTTCAGGCCAACAACGTTGAGTTCCGTGATCTTGTCCATCTGCGCGCATCCAAAGTCGCAATCGGCTTCAAAGCAGACCTTACCGTTGAGGTTCCCGATGAAGCTACGGGAAACACGCGAACGGAATCCGTAGAAATCGACATCGAACTCGCCAAACGACGGTTTGCTTACATCAAGGAGGAATTTGTCAGACCACTCAAACAGGTAGAAGGCGAACCATTGCCCTATGGCATTCTGAGTTCCAATCGGTCGCGTGTCGCTGTCGAGCAGAATGGTGAAAAACCTCGTCACACGATCAGGCACGACAACGTTGCACTTGGACACTCGATGCTCCGCGATGTCTTTCGATCGAGAAACGCGATGTCGCAGTTTCCTGTTCTGTATCAGGTGGCACGCCACTTTGCTGACTACGTTCACTACGAGATTTGGGGACCGGAAAACCTGCGCAACCCCACACGTGGACCTTTCAAACTCGGTGCGATGCGACTTGGAAAAAGAGGTGAAGACTTGCCGGGTCTCCTGCACCGCATTCGACTCGATGAAAAACGCTGGACCCGACTGATCCGCGATTTGCAGGAGGCCTATCCGCGCATTCAAGAAATCACCTTCAAGCGTGGTGTGGAGCCCGGCGAGTTGGGGCTGATCTTTCATGAGTCATCGCCGAGCAAGCCGCTGCTCTATCGGCCATCGCAGATGAGTGATGGCTTCATGCGACTGCTCGCCTTGTTGGCCTTGAAGCACCAGCCAAGACCACTCACGCTCCTGGGATACGAGGAACCAGAGAACGGTCTTCATCCGACCGCTCTCGACGACTGCATGCGACACCTCAAGTCGATCGCCCGAAATGGAACACAAGTGATCGTGACAACGCACTCGCCGTACCTGCTGAATCATCTGCTGGAAGATGAATCGGAACCACGAGCGGAACTCAGATTGGTGATGCGGGACAAGAAGGAGGGGAAGACGACCATTGCGCCTCCCGACCCCGAGAAGATCGAGCACGCTCGAAAACAGGGATTTGGAATTGGCGAACTGTGGGGAATGCTGCTCAATGAAAAAGAACTCGCCAAGAAATGATGCGGTCGAAAATACCGCCAGTGCGGAATGTAAGCCGCGACTTCTGTTTGTCGGTGAAGGTCCGGATGACATCGGTCGCGCACAGAATCCGGGCGGTGCCGCGGCGGGGTTCTTGCAGGCAGCCTTGCGGGGACCAGGTGATCCCGTCGAGGCGAGTGAACTCGCGTTCGTGATTGCTGACATTCGCCTTTGGAGAACTCTTTCGATCCCCCTTCTTCGGACGAAAAAGATGTCGTTCAGCGACGTGATGGTTCGCGATGCGGAGCGAGACCGGGTTCGCGCTGCACTCGTGATTGCTAGTACGCAGGAACTGGATGGAGTGTTCGTTCTCAAGGACTGCGAGCAGGAGGGAAGGTTTGGCCTCCAAACAAGTCTGCGAGCAGCGCGAGTCGATTTTGAGAAAAACGACTCCAAGACCAACCGCCCTCGCCTTGTCGTCGCGACACCGTCGCGAGCTCACGAGACATGGCTCTTGGCGGATCAGGGGGCGGCAAAGTTGGTGTTCGGTTCCGAAGGCGTCTATAAGTTCTCACAAAGTCCCGAGAATCGGCCGCCGAGTGACACACTCAAGGCGCACATTCTTTCACAGTCGAAACGGTGCCACCTCAAGCCAACGGACGCACGCCGCCGACTCGCCTTTCGAGCTTCACCCTTGGTCCTGACGACAAAGTGTCCAAAGTGCTATCCAGGGTTTCTGAAGGATGTCAGCGACGAACTTCAGCCGATGATTCCGCCATTGTGAGTTCGCATTGGCTTCGGGTCTTGTTATCGATCTGGTCTGCCGAGCGAGTTTCCTCATTCGAGTGCATTCCTCTTGTTCGCCACCGACCTACAACTTTTCGGCCCCGAGGCCATTCTTGCCGCCTCTCCGCCGGATCAAATCACGGCGGAAGCCTATTGCCGCAGGCTGGCCACTTCCCACTACGAGAACTTTCCGATCGTGTCGTGGCTGCTGCCGAAGGGGCTGCACCAGCACTTCTACAATGTCTACGCCTACTGCCGCTGGGCGGACGATCTCGGTGACGAAGTCGGTGACACCGCGAAGTCGCTCGAACTACTGGCCTGGTGGCGCGGAGAGTTGGAAGCGTGCTACGCGGGGCAGACGCGGCATCCGGTCTTCGTCGCGCTGCAGACGACCATCGACGAGTTCTCGATCCCGCGCGAGCCGTTTCTCGATCTGATCTCGGCGTTCGAGCAGGACCAGTCGGTGCGCGAGTACGACACCTTCGAGCAGCTTCGCGACTACTGCCGTCGCAGCGCCGATCCCGTCGGCCGGCTGGTGCTGTACCTCTGCAGAGCACACACCGAGCAGAACGTCCTCTGGTCCGACTCGATCTGCACCGGGCTGCAGCTTGCCAACTTCTGGCAGGATGTGGCGCGAGACTTCGCGATCGGCCGAATCTACCTGCCGCGCGAAGATTACGAACGTCTCGGCTACCGG
>JAYUFF010000939.1:0-3677 GCA_043738825.1 Schlesneria sp. | reverse complement strand
TCCTGGGTCCAGGCGTAGTCGGCCAGGTCTTGCGGCTCGGGGCCGACGACGTGCTTGAACACGCTCCCCGCCCGGCAAGCGTGCAACCATTCCGCCTCGGTCGGCAGGCGGTAGATCACCGTAGGACGGTTTTCCAAACCGTCCTTCTTGTCCGGAGCGTTGCGGACGGACGGTTTGGAAAACCGTCCTACGGGGTCGGTCAACCATTCACAGAACGCTTCGGCGTCGCGGGGGGTGACTTGCGTGACAGGCTCGTTCGGCGCGGGTTTCCAGCCGGGGGTGCGCCAGTTGATTTTGGGATCGGGTTTGAATTCGCGATCGCGTCCGCCGAGTCCGTTGGTTTCGGCTTCGGTCTGGTAGCCGGTGGCCTCGACGAACTGGCGGAACTGGTCCCAGGTGACTTCGGTGGTCGAGAGCGCGTAGGGTTTGGTGATGCGGAAGCGGCGGACGGGCATGTCCGGTTCGATCGCCGGATCGCGCGGCCGCGTGAAGATCTTGCGAAACTCCCCCGGCGGGATCAGCGAGAACTTCAGCCCGAGTCCCGCCGGTGAGGCCACCTCTTCCACGACCGGCCGCTTCAAATGCTCGGCCCACTTCTGTTGCAGCGCCGCAGCCTCCTCCGGTTTGCACGGAGCCACCACCGGCGGCGGCGAACCTTCCGGCAATTCCCACTTCGGCAACGGATCGGTCTCGTCGAGTTTTTGTATGACCGAAAACGGAATGGCTGAACTGGCGGGATAGAGCTTGTCATGGACCGTGAGTTCGACATCGGGACGAGCCGTGCGAAAGGCGGCGATGTCGTCTGCCGTGAAGGGACGAAATTTCGGCAAACGTTCGGGTTCGAGGAACTCATAAAAAACAAGCCGGCGCAGGTTCGGCATCTTCTCGATACGCCGGAGTGCCGGACCGTCCACACAAACGTTTGCGGCGATGGTGAGTTCGCGTAGGCCGTCAAGTTTTGTGATTGAGGTCCACGCCTCGGCCGTAGTAAATGGATGGTCATTATTCCCGCTGAAAACAAACGTCGAGAGCTTCGGGAGCAGAGGTTCAAGCCGACTGAGGTCCGATGCTGTGAGTTGTTCCACAACTAGCTGATCCAAACGCCTCAGTTGTTCCAACGGTTTGGACCATGCGTCGTTCTCCGGATCACTAATGAGTCCCAACCGTCGAAGTTGTGAAAGCTTCTCCAAAGGACTCAGGTTCAGTTTTAAGTTATTCTGAAAATTCCAATCTCGAAGCTCCGGGCATTGTTCAACAATTCGACGCAGCCCCGCGTCGCTGACACCGACATAGTTCGTTTCCAGCCGTTCAAGTCGATGGCAGGGCGGCATCGCATCCCAGCCGCGTTCGGTAATCTTCGGAGCGTTTTGGGTGCTAAAGAAGACAAGTGCGGGGTAATTCTCGAGCAGTGCAATGCAATCATCACCGATGCTAGTTCCTCCAATGACGAGTTCCTTCAGTTGTGGCAGCCGCCCCAGCTTCGCCAGCCCCGCCGTCGTGACTTTCGATATCTCCCCGCTACTTGAATAAAGATACAGGCTCTCAATCGCCCGACATCCAGCGAGCGCAGAAAGGTCTTCGTCAGTCAGCGCGGCACCGTTGAAGTCACACCAGCGAATGGAAAACGGCACCGCTGGCAGTGGCTCCTTCAATTCGCCGATGTATTGCCGATTTTTGTCTTGGAGTCCAATCTTTCCCTTCCCGAATCGCAACAACCACTCGGCGGCTTTGCGTTCGGCGGCGAAGTCGATGGGGGCGCTGGCGGGAGCCGACGGTGTGGTCGCCACCGGCTTGGGCTTCGCCGGGCCGACGGGAACTCGGGCCACTCGCAAGCCGAGGCCGGCGAATTTGCGCGATGATGGGTACGCGTCACGGAACGCCGCCCGCAGAACCTCGGAGCCATTGAACCAAGAGCAACCGTGACCCACCCATGCTGCAGAGCCATCGACAGCCTTCTCTTCATCGTCACACCATTCATGAACGTTGCCGTGCATGTCATACAGGCCGAGCCGATTCGGCTGATACGATCCCACCTTGCAGGTTCGTTGAAGGCCCTTTCCTGGTTCGGGTGCGAAGTTCGCTTGATCGGGCAGCAACTTGTTCGTTGGCTTGTCGAAGTAGAAGTCGAACGCGCTGTCCAGCTTGTCCGACAGCGGGCCGCCGCGACAGGCGTATTCCCATTCATCGGCTTTGGGCAGGCGATAGACCCAGCCTGCTGACGGCTCTTGCTTGTTGAGCCGCTCCAGAAACAACTGAGCGTCGTCCCATGACACCTGCTCGACAGGGAACCGCTTCAGGTCTGCGTCGGAGATGTCCTTCACCGCGTCTTGGCCACCGCCCGTGCGAGAGAAATGGCTGGGGGTCTGTCCCGTCACTTGCTCCCACTCCGCCTGAGTCACTTCGTAGCGTCCCAGGTAGAAATCATCGGGCATCTCGACCTTCTTCTCCCCCTGCTGGCTGTTGCCTCCGCCGAGCCACGCGGTCCCCTTGCCCACCAGGACGAACTCCATCCCCAAGCCATTCGTGAACTTCGCCGGCAGTTTCTCCGTGTCGCGCGCTGTGCGCGGGTCTCCTGACCCCGCACTCGGTTTGGACCGAAGGTCTCCCTTGATATCCGTTGTGTTGTTCGCGGGAGACCTACGGTCGGCTGAAGCGGCGGGGTCAGGAGACCCGCGCCGAGCGCTGTTGGGCAGCGCCGGCCCCGTCACCTCCAACGCCTGCCGCACGGCATCGACAGTCAGCACCGCGCGAAAGCCGATGACAATGTTACGGTACGTTGGGTTCTCAGCATTGCGATACGACGATCGACCGCCAGGTGTACCGTAACCACCGCCCCGACACACGCCGAGGGAACCAGCGGAAGATACGACACCGTTTGGGTCGAGTGCGGACTTGTCTTGAAACTGTCCGTAGTAAGTCAGCTCCCACCGGTCCTGCACCCACTCAAAGAGATTGCCGTGAATGTCGTATAGCCCGAACGGATTCGCCTTCAATTCTTCCACCGTATGAGTCCGACCTCCGGAGTTCGCGCCGAACCACCCCGCCCGCGCCAGGTCTTCGTCCTGGTCGCCGATCCAGAATTTGGTCGTCGTGCCAGCGCGGCAGGCAAACTCCCATTCCGCCTCCGTCGGCAAGCGATAACCGGTGCCCTTGAGTGGTGTGATCGTCTCGCCGGCCCGGAAGTAGAACGGCTTGAGCTTTTCCTGCTGGCTCAGCTTCGCACAGAATTCGGCCGCGTCGTTCCAACTCACTGTCTCCACCGGATGGCTGGTCGTGTCCATTCCAGCGACCAGATCTTTGCCCATGCCCATCGGCGCGAAATGGGACGGATTTACTCCCATGACCTTTTCATACTCGGCTTGCGTGACTTCATTCACTCCCAGGTAGATCGGCCGCGTCAGGATCACGTTGTGCTGGGGAGCTTCGCTCTGGATTAACTCCTGAAAGTACTTCTCATCCGTCCAAGCATCTTTGAGTGCCGCTTCGATCTCCTCTGCCGTGCTGCCCATCGTGAACTCGCCGGGCGGAATGAGGCGGAACTTCATGCCGAGGGAGTTGGTGTACTCGACCGGCACGCCGAGGTACTTGGCCCACGCCTCCTGATGTTGTTGGGCTTGCTCGGCATTGAACGGCGCGATGGCGGGCGGCGGTGCCTCGGCCGGCCAACCGTGCCAGCC
>JAYUFF010000938.1:0-3679 GCA_043738825.1 Schlesneria sp. | reverse complement strand
GCCCGGCTCTGCTGCTGAGCGAATTGGGAGAGGTCGCCGTAGCTGGTCGCACCCAGTACCTCGGCCCCCTCGCTCTGAATCGCATCCGCCAGCGCGCGGATACCAAACCCCGACGTGTTCTCGGACCGAAAGTCCTCGTCGATGATGACGATGGGAAATCGAAACTTCATGGGCGTTCATCCGTCACTTGCCCCGCAGGGCATGGGGAACCGATCAATCAGCGATGGTCGTGGCCGACGTGTTTCGCAGCGGAGTGGAGAGCATAGCGGAGTGCGGGTGGCCACGGCGCGCGACGAAAGGTAAATCGTCGGGGCGAGCCAAGCAACGGCCAGCCGCCAAACAAGTCGAGATTGATCGCTCGCGCACGGGTGAAACGTCCCAACGCGGCGGTGAGCACCACGATCCTCCGCATGGCCTCCCGTGAATCGTACGACTCGGCAGCAACGGCTTGTCGGCTCGCGCGCAGTTTCTGTCGTGGTGCCTTGCCGATTGAAGTCGCGGCCACAGCGGTGTCGGGCGACGAGGGGCTTCAATCGCCAGTGGCCTTCAAAAAACACAGGCGGTCCAGAGCGACCGCCTGTGGCATCCGTAAGAGTCGTTTGGCCGCTGGAAGCCGTTCACCGTCTGTTGTGGTACGGCTCACGGTTTCTGAACGTCCAGGGTGGCGATCTCAGGGAATCGCCGATCGACGATGAGAGCATCCTGCGGCAGCCGAATGTGGTTGAGGTCGATGATCTCGCCGTCGATGACGATCTCGATGTCAACGCGGGCGCGGTTGTGGAAGCCACGCTTCTCTTCGGGAATCTGTTCGATCGACTTCCACGTGAGCTTTCCGCCGTCGATCGGAACGGCCGACACATATTCCGGCAGTTCACCCTGAGGACCGACCAACTCCTTGGGCCAGGGTGTCCCGGTAAACAGCATGGTTCCCGCTTCGAGCTCCTTGAGGTCAATCTGGCCCCCGACCTTGGCGGACCCACCCAAGTAACCTCCCGACGGTCCCTTGATACGCACGCACGGCGTCGAATTCGACAGGAGCTTGCCCCAACCCTTGTCGGTTTCGCCCACTTTGGAAAGGGTGAGCGGCGAGCCGGGCGTCCGCAGCTTCATCAGAATCGGCCAGAACTTCTCAAACTCCGCGCGAGTCTCGAACGGGATCGTGTAGATGTGCTCCTGCGTCCCCGTGGCGACATCGAGCGTCTTGGCCCGCTTCCGCAACGACTCCAATTCCTTGGGCCAACTCGTCGGCCACTTCCCTTCGTCCGAGGGAATGACCAAGGCCTTCGCCTCCCACGACGCGAACAGAACCAGCAACAGGGCGACGACGACAACGGTGCGTTTCATAAAGATGCTCCTGAAATGAGACTGAGTTCGACTGTTGCCAATTTTGGAGTGCGGGGATTCATCACCGCTTTGGTTTCTCATGAGCGAAATTTTTTTTGAAAGCCCCATCGAACACGGTGGTATTTCAAAAATGCGGTGGTGGATTGAGAAATGAAAGCGGTGATGAATCCCCGCACTCCAAAGTGCAAAAGTCGAACTGAATTCTTCCGAACTCAGCAACGGACCATGAATCACCGGGACTACAGACCGCCCAAGTCGGACTTGAGTGGCAGGGACGGGATCTTGGAATCGACCGGGACGAAGCGGGGGAGATCGAAGCCGCCGATGCGATGTTTGACGGACTCGAACGAACCGTTGCGAACGTTGACCTCGGTGGCGTCGCCCTTCAGGCTTTGAGGTGCGTCCTGCACGAAGTTGACGGCCCACCAGATGCGGGGGGCGTCCTTGCGCACAAGGACGGCGCTGAGGGTGTGCTTCGTCTCCACCACCTTGGTTCCCGGCTTGTCGAACGGCGAGCGAGGACCGAATCGCGGGATCGGCGGGCCGAAGCCGCGTCCCTCATGGTATTCGGTGGTTTCACCGGCGACTTCGGTGTAGATGACCTTCAGGGTGATCGGCTGGTTGTCGGCCACGACGATTCCGGACTTCGACAGCCTCGCCGTCAGGGCGGTGTGCAGTTGGTTGGTCACGTCCTGGCGCGCGGCGAAGCGCGGCTCACCGACTTCGTAGGCGATGCTGATCGGCGCGCCGGGGGCCAGTACGGCATCGACCTTGTCGGCGATCGCCTGCGTGGCCTTGGCGAGTTCTTCGCGCGGGATCTTGATGGCGGCGATCTGCCCGTTGTTGTGTCCGCCGCCCGAGACGAGGACGTGGTCGGCGTCGAAGACCGAGGCCGGGTGGTCGTAGAACTGGGCCTGTTGCAGTTGCCAGACGACCATCTTGCTGGCGCGGTCGAACAGGGCCTGGCCGTTGACGAGGAACCCGGACTTGTCGGGGAGATAGGACAGGCCGTTGGATTTGTAGAACGGGGCCTGCGCCACGACATCGCCCCACTCGTCGAGCAGCTTGCCCCGGTTGGACCAGACGAGAACTCCCGTCGCGAGGACCGCCGCCAGTTCCTCGTTGTCGGGCGAGAACGCCAGTCCCGAGCAACTGTTGAAGGCCAGCGGGCCGTTGGCGGGCGCGGCCATCGTCGCGACGCTGTTTCCCTTGGCCAGGTCGTACACCTTGAGCGACTGGACCGAAGCGACGGCCAGAAACTTCCCGTCAGAACTGATCGCGCCCGACCGCTGGGAGAAGCCCTCCGTCGTGAAGTCTTTGAGCGGCTTCTTGGGCTTCTCGGCATCATAAACGGCGACGCGCGTGCCGCCGGCGACGGTGAAGGCGGCGACGATTCGTTTGTTGTCGGCGAATTGCAGGAACGTCAGTTTGTTGGCACCGTTTGCGACCGGAAGTTCGTGCTTGGTCTCGTCGGCGATTTTCTCCTTGCAGTACAGCGTCAGCGAGTGGCCGTCGTCATCCCCCTCGGCGAAGATGGCTCCATCGGGACTGAGGGCCAGGATGTCGTTCTTGCCTCCACCACCGAACGCCGCCGGTGCGGACCACACTTCATCGCCGGTGGCCAGGTCGTGGATGGCTCGATCAACCGCGACGAACTTGCCGCCGGTGGCCAGTGTGACCTTGGCGTCCTTTCCCTTGTGAGACACTTGAAACTTGGCCTCGATCGGTTGCCAGCGCGTATCGGCGACCGCAGCGGGTGGAGCCGCAGCCACGGTCGGTTTCACCGGTGCGGTGGGAGTTGCGGGTGTCGTCGGTGTGGTGGGCACGGTCGTCGTTGTGCCGGGTGGCTTTGTGGGTGTCGTGCCCGCCTGCGGAGGAACCACGGTGGGCGTCGTGGCGGTGATGTTTGGTGTCGATGGGACGGCCTGCAACTGTTGAGGCGGTGCCGCGAGTTGGTTGTTCGCGCCGGGCCGGAACAGCATCACTCCGACGACGATCATGGCCACCACCCCGACGCCGCCGCCGATCATGATCCCGATCATCGAGCCGTCGCCGCCCGACTTCTTTCTCCGATTGGAACCCGGTCGTCGAACCGGTGCGACTTCGTCGTAATCGTCCTCGTCAGGCACGCGGACGGACGCGCCGCACTTGCACTTCACTTTTCTACCGGCCGAGGCTTCGTTGACTCGAAAATCCTGACCGCAATCGTCACACGTGACTTCGATGCTCATGGTGTCTTGTCCTGAACAAATGAATTGTGTCGCGGGGACTTTTAAACACCCCGCCTAAACACCCCACCACCGAGTTCACCTCGGTGGTTCAACGGCTTCTGCAC
>JAYUFF010000937.1:0-3679 GCA_043738825.1 Schlesneria sp. | reverse complement strand
AGCCAACTCCAAGGCTGTCCCCAATGAGTTGTCGAACACCCGATGGCTGGGTTGACCTCGTCTAACCGCGTGGACATCGCCCCGCGCGCGGCCGTGATCCAAGCCGAAACGCGCGGGGCGATGCCCACGCGGTTAAACGAACGAATGCGAAAAGGGAAGTCGTTCATGATTCCACCTGTCTCGATGTTGCGGGAGATCCCGACTCGAACAACCTTACAAACTGCGACGACTCGACGTGGAAAAAATTGCAATCGGCGGTGACTCAGACAACTCAACTTGGGATGAAAGTCGACTGGGATGAAAGTCTACGAAGCGAACTCTACACCGCAGGCAGCCGCTTTTTGAATCGGCGACCCGAGGCGACAACGTCACCTCGTTGACATTTCGCCACACGGTGTCGCTCCACGATCAATCGCTGCCACTCACATTGGTTTCGCACTTCGCAGAGCCGATCGCAAGCGACGTGCCGCGTCCGACACGGCTCCGTCAAATTGAAGTTGCACAGAATAGTAGGGTGGGACCAGCGGCGCTTCGCCGCGCCGGCCCACCATCAATTCTCGAAAGTTTCAGTGCAGGGTGGGCCGGCGCTCGAAGCGAGCTGGCCCCACCCTGCACTGAAACCGAGAAGAACCGTGCCGCGTCCGACGGACCTTTCCGTTCGTCGTCTCCCCATTTGAATGTGCCGGTTCGGTTGAACTCGCCCGACGCGCCCGCGAAGGCTTCAACTCCCCTCTCTCCAGCCCTCGCTGGCGCGTCGGTCGAATGGCACTCACTGTTAGGTAGCCACGGTCGCCAGACCGTGGGTTTTTGCGGTCACGGTGCGATCCCCACGCTCTGGCGAGCGTGGCTACCCCAAAATCAAGCGGTGACACGGCACTAGTTTTGATGTTCACTCCTTCCCAATGAGGACACCACCGACGAAGGCACACCGGCAACTTGGTCTTGACCGGTCCCGGCGATTCTGAGAGAAGCCCGCCCTCCCCGATTTTCCACAACTCGATCTTGGATGCAGACAGGTCACGGCGCACGCGGTTTTGCGTGTGCTTGCGATTCGGTCAAGGATGCCGCGCATGTCTCGAACGATCCGTTCATTCGTCTGCTGTTGCGGGATGGCCCTCGTCACCGCCAGCAGCGGCGTGGGGTGTACGCACCTGATCGAGACGCGCGCCATCACGGCCTTCTCAAAGAACCTGCAGCAGGCCAACCTCGAAGGACTGAAGGCCTCGACATCCGACGAATTTCGTCAACGGGCACTGCGGACGACCGTGGCCCTGGAAGACCTCAAAATACTGAGACTCCCCGACGGCAAAACGACCGTGGTGGAAGTCGAAGATGTCAGCGATGCGAAGAAGCGCGTGACCGTGCAAGTGGGTGAGTCGAAGAAGGAGATCTTCTACGAGTTGGCCAAAGATTCGACGGGCCGCTGGGTGGTGGACGACATCTATCTCAAGCAGAAGAAGAAGGGCGTCGAAGCCTACAAGTCCGTGACCGAGCAGATGGACTTGCTGCTGACCGTGCGCGAGTTCCTCAATGCGTGGGGCAACGGCGATCGCGGGCAGGTGCTGCGCGTGACGACTCCCGCATTCCGATCCTCGTTGGAAGCACTGCCGCCTTCGTTCCTGGCCTCGATGACCCGTACGGTCACTTCGGGACGACCGGCTGGTTCTCAATTCAAACCGCACGCTTCGCTCGATGAGAAGGTGGCCGTGGTCCGACTGCCGAGGCTGTCGGGCGAATGTGTCTTGTCACTGGAACTGAAAGGCGATCACTGGCAGGTGTCCGATGTTGGCATCGATTCCAAGGACGACGATCAGGTTCCGTCGATGTACAAACTGGCCAGTGCCGTCAATAGTTGCACGGCGTTCCTCACGGCCTACGGGCGGGGCGACAAGACGGCGCTGGCCGATTGGAGTTCCAAGGACTTCTTCGAGGGCAGCCTGTCGATCGGCGATCTGAGCCAGGCCAAGCTGCCCGATCCGCAACTGTCCGAACATGAACTGCAAGTCAAACTGCGCGGCAACCGGGCGGACTTCGTGTTGAAGAGTGACCACGAACTGGTGCAGATCGACATGCACCGCGCTCCCGAGACCGCGCCGGAGGCCCCTCCCAAATTCATCGTCTCGGACGTGACGATCTACGAGGTCGAGACCAAGCAGGAGAAGCGGCTGTCGGCGCTCTTCACCGCGCAGGGGATGCTCGAAATCTTCGTCAAGTCGCTGTCGCTGCGCGACCTCGACTCGTTGAAGCACTGTTCGTCGCGCGACCTCTCCACGCGAGTCTGGAGCAAGCTCAACGGCGGGACCGTCACCGCGATGCCGCTGGAAATGTTTGATGCCGACGAATTTGAATTCATCACGGCGTCGTTCCAGGGGGCGTTGACCAGGATCGAAGTTCGACAGGGCGGCCGCCCGCTGAGCTATCTGCTGCGTGAAGAACACGGCCGGTTCTATGTCGATGATGTGCAGTGGCAGATCACGGGGATTCCCGCGTCACTCAAGACGACCATTGAAATCCTGATCCCGGTGCAAGACTTCGCTGCGGCGATCGCACTCGGACGCGAACCGCAGGAGCAGGCGGCGGCACTCGAACAGCTTCAGGCCAATTCGTCCAACGACTTCAACAAGATGGTGTGGACTCAATGCCGCTTCGTCCCCAATTCGGGGATGTCGGCCGACACGTTCCTGCGGGCACCGCTCAAGGGAATCGCGATCGGCGAGCACGAGGTCACGGTGCAACTCGGCGACAATCGGTTCGGCGCGAAGGTCACGTTGCGGCGCGAGTTCGACCGATACACGGTCGATGACATTTTGCTCGTGGCCGGTTCGGAAGAGTCTCAACGGCTGGCGCTCAAACACTCGCTGCGAACCCAACTCGCGCGCGGTGAGGCTCGCGCCCCGTCGGGCGTCGTCCCCGCATCGGCCACGAAGTCTGTCGGATCGCGCACCGCGTCGGCGACCCTCGACGAATCCGATCCGTTTGCCGGCGACCTCCAACGCTGATGGTCCGTTGAACTCAATCGAGTCTGGCAACCCGTTGGTGGTGTTCTTCCCGGGACATGGTCCTCGCTTCCGACCTTGGGATTGACCGGTTCGCGGTTGCTCCCGATCATCTGACGCATGAACAGCAACACTCAACAAAGGTTTTACACCAAGATGCCGCTTGCCATGAGGTTCCGTTGTGCATGGCCAATGGTCTGGGTGCCAAGCCTGATTTTGCTGGCCGGATGCGGCACTTCGCCGGTCCCTTTGTCGGTGGCAGGTACGCACGCTCCGATCAACTCGCCATCATCAGCCGCCGACAGAATTGAGAGCAATGTCCCCGCCACGTCCTCCGGCGGAGTTCCCTCGGATGACACGAGCCGTGATGTCGTCGCTCCCTCACCCGACGTGGCGACACAAAACTCGGACCAGCCGGCGGCTCCATACGACGGCAAACAACTGGTCGGCTGTTGGCGAGATTCATTCTGCGGCCAGCGGACATTGACGTTGAAGGCCGACGGCTCGGCGACGATGTTTTTGGAACTCGATTTCGCCGGGCGACTGCTCTACGGCAAGACCTTGGAGTTCGACATGCGCTGGTCGCTGGAGGGATCGATCCTCAGCTTTGAGATCCTGACCGGCCGCCCCGTCGATGCGGCCAAGTCGGCGATCAAGTTGTGGGGCGAGGCGTTCGACTACCG
>JAYUFF010000936.1:0-9726 GCA_043738825.1 Schlesneria sp. | reverse complement strand
TGTTGAGGTCGTCGCGCTGGCTGGGAGTCAGCGTCGTCAGCCAGGCCGAGTACTCTTGGAGCAGGCTCGACAGCGAACCGCCCGTCGATTTGTTCTCTTCCAACTTGAGATGCAGGTCGCGGTAGTGAGCCTGTTGTTCGGGGGTCAGTTGTTTGAACTCGGCGAGGTTCCGTTGCAGGCGTTGTCGTTCGAGATCCGACATCTGCTCGATCTGCCGGAAGCCGTCGCTGACCGGCTTCGGATCGGCGGCTCGGGCCATGCAGGGCAACACGAAAATAATTGACCAGACTAGCCCGACGCGCCAGCGAGGGCTTCGCGAGGATCGAATCGTCAGCCCGCGCGCGCGCGTCGGGCTAATTCGAGGATGGCATTCCGTGCGTGTGCAACACAGAACTCGGCGGCGGCTTCGCGGAAACATGGCTCAGCCTTTCTCGGCGGATTGCTCGAACAGTCCGCTCTTCTTGAGTTGGTCCAGAAAGTCGATGGTCTGAACCTCTTGATAGGCATCGAAATTTTGCAGCACCGGCAAATCGTGGAGCATCTGTTCCTGCTCATTCGGAACCCAGCGGGCGGTGATCTGGAAGCCGAGCCAGCCCGAGAGGCCAAGAACCGCGAACCAGACCGCGAGGACCGATCCCTTCTTGACGTAGCCGAACCACGGTTGCTCGGTGATGTTGTACGGAACCTCTCCCACCTTGAGTGTGGTCATCGTCCGATCGGTGAACTCGGGTGAGGCTTTGGGAACGGGGAGCGCGTCCAACATCTCCCACGTCCGCGCGAGTGCCTCGACCTCGTTCCGCGCGACCTCGCTGCGCGCCAAGACCTGGTCGATCGCGTTGGCCACTCCGTCGGGAAGCTCCCCGTCCAGATAGGCCACCAGATCGTCACGCTGATCGGCGGAGAGTCTGAGTATCTTTTCCATGATTCAGGATCGTTGTCATTGGTCCCTGGAGGCCATTTCAAAACCAGCCCGCAGCGTGACTGGCACTCACTTTAGATTCGTAGCCACGCTCGCCAGAGCGTGGGGATCGCACCGTCACCGCAAAATCCCACGGTCTGGCGACCGTGGCTACCTAAAGTGAGTGCCATTCGCCCGACGCGCGAGCGAGGGGTTTGCTCACAAAGCACTTCCAACCCGCGCTTGCGCGTCGGGCCAGAATTCCGAGGTCTTGAAACGGCTTCCAAGGACCGCAACTTATTTTGCTTCCCTTCCCAACTGCATGTACGGTTCCAGCACCAGTCGCAGATTCTCACGCGCTCGCGACAGCAGCGACTTCACGGCGGCGGCCGACATTTCCATGGCCTCGCCAATGTCCTCGTAGCTCATGTCTTCGTACTTGTTCAGCAACACGGCCAGCCGCTGGCGTTCGTTGAGTTGTTCCATCGCCTGCTGCACGACGGTCTGCAATTCCTGTTTGTCCAGTTGCCGGGCCGGCATCAACCCCGACTTCTCGATGGCGAGTTGCTCTTGAGGCCGAACGCCGAGCGGTCCCGATTCGCTCCCCGCCAGATTCACTTCCTTGCGTCGGCTCTTCGACCGGCGTGAGTTGCTTGCCAGATTGTTCGCGATCCGAAACAGCCACGTCGAAAATCGGGCGGTCGGTTGATAGCCATGCCTCGCGCGGTAGATGCGAAGGAACACGTCTTGAGCCAGATCTTCAGCGGCCTCCTGACTGGAGACCATGTGGAAGAAAATGTTCGTCAGCCGGTCCTGATACGACTTCACCAACTGCGTGAACGCCCCGTCGTCACCCTCCTTGGCGCGGAGCATGAGCTGCACTTCCGGGTCACGCAGGTAACCGGATTCTTCAGCGGTCGGTTCGGGTGGTGACTTGCTCGGCACGGACGAATGGTACTTCTTTTGCCGGTCGATTCGACGCAGGTCATTCAGGCGGTGATTGAACACCGCTGGCGGGAAGTGGTTTCTTTCCGCAACGCCTGTCCGTCGTGACCGTGACGGGCCGACAGTATACTCGCGCCGTGTGCCGTGTCGATTCCACGGCGAATTTGGCGCGCGGCTCAGCTTGGATGTGAAACGCCCCGTGTCCTCGAAGCCCTTCCAGAGCGTTCCCTACCGTTTGCCGCCGCTCCGTGGCTACACAACAATTCACGAGGAAGCCCCATGACTCCCACAGAACTCCGTGCGAAGCAGGCCCCGTTCAAGACGCGGTACAAGGACGATCCGGCCGCAGCGCTGGTGACGCTGCGGGCGGTGGGTGAGTTGCAGTTGGAATCGGTCTCGTGCCGGTTGCGGTTTGGCGTGTCGCCTCAGAATGCGGGACTGCATCCGCTGGCGGGAGGCGACGGGACTCAGGCATGTTCGGCCGAGATGCTGCTGCACGCGCTGGTCGGTTGTGCGGGAGTGACGTTCGGAGCCGTGGCCACGGCGATGGAGATTCCCGTGCGCGGCGGAACGATCACCGCCGAGGGAGACGTTGATTTTCGAGGAACACTCGGCGTCAGTCGCGAGATACCGATCGGGTTTCAGGAAATCCGGATGAAGTTCGACATCGACACCGACGCGCCGCCCGAGAAGCTCGCCAAGTTGATCGAACTGACCGAACGCTACTGCGTCGTTTATCAGACGCTGAAGAACTCGCCGAAGCTGGTGAGTGAGTTGGCGGCAACGTAGCCCGCACTCTCCGAGTGCGGAGCCTCGTCGCAATTCGACGGCCCATTCCTGATCGAGCAGCGACGGGCAAGAAGAACCCCTCACCCTAGCCCTCTCCCCTCCAAGGCGAGGGGCGAGGGGACATGACTTGCGAACGGGTCTTGCCAACTGGAGCGAACCGCCTCGTCGCGGTAGCCTGTTGGCCACGGGTTCGGGTTCTCTTCGCCTCGCTTCAGGAGACTTTGACATGGCTACTTCAACGGTTGCTGCTCCCAAGATTCGTCAGACCAACATGTTCATCGGCGGCAAGTGGCAGGAGTCGCGCGGAGGAAAGCGGTTCCCGACGCTCAACCCTGTGAACGAGTCCGTGATCGCCGAAGTCGCGCAGGGGAATGAGGCCGACGTGGATGCCGCGGTGAAAGCGGCACGGGCCGCGTTTGAAACGGGGCCGTGGTCGAAGATGGATGCGCGCGATCGCGGCCGGTTGATGAACAAGCTGGCCGATTTGATGGAGGCCAACCTCGAAGAGCTCGCCGCGCTCGAGTCGCTCGACAACGGCAAGCCGATTCGCGATGCACGGGCCGCCGACCTGCCGTTGGCGGTTGATTGTCTCCGCTACTACGCCGGATGGGCCGACAAGTTGACGGGCGATGTGATTCCGATTCGCGGCAACTATTTCTGCTACACGCGGCGCGAGCCGGTTGGTGTCGTCGGCCAGATCATCCCGTGGAACTTCCCGATTTTGATGGCCGCTTGGAAATGGGGACCGGCCCTCGCTTCGGGTTGTACGATCGTGATGAAGCCCGCCGAGCAAACGCCGCTCACTTGTCTGCGCATGGCCGAGCTGGCTCAGGAGGCGGGCTTCCCCGACGGCGTCATCAACATCGTCACGGGCTACGGCGAAACGGGAGCGGCCATCGTGCGGCATCCGGGAGTGGACAAGATCGCCTTCACCGGCCATTACGAGACCGCTCAAAAAATCATGGTCGATGCCGCGAAGACTCTGAAGCGATTGACGTTCGAGTTGGGAGGCAAAAGCCCCAACATCGTCTTCGCCGACGCGGACCTCGAAGCGGCCGTCGCGGGAGCCGAGTTCGGCCTCTTCTTCAATCAGGGCCAGTGCTGCTGCGCGGGGTCTCGATTGTTCGTCGAGCAGTCGATCCACGACGAGTTTGTCTCGAAGGTCGTCTCCCGCGCGAAGGAGCGGCAACTCGGCGACCCGCTCGATCCGAACACGACTCAGGGACCGCAGGTCGATGCCGACCAGTTCAACAAAATCATGAGCTACATCGACAAGGGGAAGACCGAGGGAGCGAAGTGCCTGACCGGCGGCAGCCGCTTCGGCAACAAGGGCTTCTTCATCGAGCCGACGATCTTCACCGAGGTCAACGACGAGATGTCGATCGCCCGCGACGAAATCTTCGGGCCGGTGATGAGCATCCTGCCGTTCAAGAACACCGACGACATCATCGCCCGCGCGAACAACACGTATTACGGTCTGGCCGCCGCCGTCTGGACGCGCGACGTGCAGAAGGCTCACCGCGTCGCCGCTAGCGTCCGCGCGGGAACGATCTGGGTGAACTGCTACGACGTGTTCGACGCCGCCGCCCCATTCGGCGGCTTCAAAATGAGCGGCATGGGCCGCGAACTCGGCGAAGCCGCCCTGTCCAACTACACGGAACTCAAGACCGTGACGATGAGCCTTGGATAGCGGGACCATCCCGCCTACAACATCGAGCGGATTTCCGGCGGCATTCGTGCGGCCGGGGTCTGCAGGCGATGGGGTTCATCACCGCGAATCAGAAAGGAATGGCCATGCCAACAATCAAAGCCAAGGAAACCATCGAGAACGCCCGCTGGCCAAAACCGGCACCCGTCGAGTATGCGGGACAGTGGGTGGCGTGGAATCACGCCCGCACAGAAATCGTGGCTCACGGACGCGATGTCACTTCCGTGAGTGAGGCTGCCGATCGGGCAGGGCATCCCGATGCCATACTTCAGAAAGTCCGCCCACTCAACGCGACTTTCATCGGAACCGCATGATCTTTTCATACAGCGTGGTCGTGTCACAGGATCAGGAATCGGGAGACTATCTCCTGTTCCGAAGACCCGAAGTTCCGGTCACCATGATCGGACCCGCGCGGACGCGCACTCTGCTGGGACTGGTCGATACAGGTTCCGATCACACGATCGTGCCAATGTCTGTCGCCGACAACTTGGGTCTCGATGTCAACGAGTTTGCAATCACGACGGCAAATGTGTTTGGAGGTCAATCCGTTCGCCTTCAATCGGGCGAGGTCGTTTTGCGGTTGGAGGCCGATGGCGCAACGGTCACATGGCCAACTCTTGTCAGTTTCTTCGACTTCCCGTCCGAGGCAGATGAGACCATCATTCTCGGACACGCGGGGTTCCTGGAGTTCTTCACATCGACGTTCGATGGCGAACTGGAATCGCTGACTCTCGTCCCCAATCGCAACCTTCCCTCGTGACGCAAGTTTGAGAGTAAGCGACCGTCGGAAGCGAGACCGGGCGATGGATGCGAGGACCGACGTGGCCAAGACTGAGAAGCGAAAGAAGTCCGACGCGCGCGTTGCCAAATGGCTGGAGGGCTATCAAAGGCAGCGCGTGCTGTTGCTGTGGCTCGGCAGCGTCGGAACGGCGTTGCTCTCGATCCCCGTATTGTTCGTGACGTGGTGGGTGATTTGGTTCGTGCTGCTGTTTGCGTTTTCTGCCCTCATCCCCGGTTCCATGCTGTCGATCGCGACTTGGGGAGTCTGGCTGTTGTTGTTCGTCGCTCATGCCACGGCGAATCGGCGGCACCTGGAGAACTTCAAGTTTGAGTCGGAGGGCAAACTCGTCGCGGCCCGTTACGCGGCTTACGTGTCCGGCATGAGCAGCCTCGCATTGATGGCCGGTCCCGAAACGATGCACTCGTTTGTGAAGCTCATCAGCCTCACCTTGCTGATGGGACCGGCGTTGATCGGACTGTCGTGGCGGCTTGGGCGGGGAGCCATCGCGGCTCAGAAGATGGATGTCCCGCTGGTCGCCTCCGCGTTGAAGGAGTTGCTTGTCGCGAATGCCCGCAGTCCGATGGACGACATCGCGGCCAAGGTCGGTTCGCCCGATCCGCCCCTGTTGTTGAGAGAGTTGCTGTTGATCGACGGAGTCATTCTGCTGACATCGGACGATCCCTCGCTCACTGTGACGGACGGTCTGCGTACCGACGTGTCCGCAGGCATTGAGCGGGCCGAAAGTGAAGAGGCTTGATCGCGGACGTTGACTCGGCGACAAGTAGCACTCGAATGAATGACTTACCGTACAGAAGGAACCCCGCTTCGTGACATCCGCCGATCCCACGACCAAGCCTGCTCCGCCAAAGGGGAGCGTGTTTAATGACCTCAAGATTCTCTGGCACATGGCCGTGACTGGCGGCCGGGGGAAGACGCACGAAGAGCGGCTGGAGAACTTTTATTCGGGACAAGCCACCGGGTACGACGCTTTTCGCAAGCGGCTGCTGCACGGGCGCGAGGAGTTGTTTGCCTCACTGCCGACCGTGCCGGGAGGCGTCTGGGTCGATCTGGGAGCGGGGACCGGCGAGAACGCCGAGAACTGGGGTGAGCGGTTGAAGGACTTTTCGCACGCGTACCTCGTCGATCTCAGTTCGTCGTTGCTCAAGGTGGCCGAGCAGCGCGTCGCGGCGCGGGGTTGGACGAACGTCACTCCGGTGCATGCCGATGCGACCAAGTTCCTGCCGCCTGCCATTGATCCTTCATCGCGCGCGCCGCTATCCACTGGCAACCCATCGTCCGACGCGAATAACCCAACTGCGTTGGCCGACATCGTGACGTTCTCTTACTCGCTGACGATGATCCCCGACTGGTTCCTCGCGATGGACCAGGCGCTGCGGATGCTGAAGCCGGGCGGGTTGATCGGCGTCGTTGATTTCTTTGTGGCTCGCAAATGGCCGGCCGAGGGGCTGGCGAAGCACCGCTGGTCGACTCGCACCCTGTGGCCGACGTGGTTCGCCAACGACAACGTCTTCCTGAATGGCGACCACATCCCCTACCTGCAAAGTCGGTTCGAGACCGTCTCATTGAATCAGCATCGCGGCAAGGTGCCGTATATGCCGTTCGTCCGCGCGCCGTACTATCAGTTCGTGGGACGGAAGCCGGTTGAGTTCTGATGAACTTGCAACTCATTTCAGGAGAGGAACCAAAGATGACGACGGCTGCCAGGGAACTCTTAAGTGAATTTGAGCAATTGGCCGATCAGGACCAACGGGAGGTCGCTCGGGAGATTCTGCTCCGAACGCAGAGTTGGGAGTACCCCAGCCTGACTGACGATGAGCTGAACGGAATCGCTGCCGAGGCGTTTCGTCGCTTGGACGTTGAGGAGGCGGCTGATGAGCAGTCCCGCGCGAGGTGAGGTCTGGTTGGTGGACTTGGGGCCGGTGGCCAAGGTGCGACCGGCCCTCGCCGTCAGCGTCCCGGCATCGGATGATGATCGCGCGCTGGTCACAATCTGCCCTCACACGACGAGTGTGCGCGGGACATCGTTTGAAGTCGATATTCCAGTGCGATGGCTCGAAAGAGGCGCATTCGACCTGCAAAACTTGAACTCGATCCCACACGCCAAGTTCATCCGAAAGCTGGGCCAATTGAACGGGGAACAAATGCTGCTCATTGATGCCGCAATGAAGAATTGGCTCGGCGTTGCTTGAGACCACCGAAGCGGTGGTGCCCGCCGGGGCGAGGGGGCAGGAGAGGAACCGCAGGAGGTGGGTCGTCGTGGCGAAGATTTTCTACAGCATGGCGGGTGAGGGACGGGGCCACGCCGTGCGGGTGCGGACGCTGGTCGAGCATCTGCGGCACGAACATGAGTTGGTGCTGTTTGCTCCCGACGATGCGTATGACTTCCTCGTCAAGTCGTATGGTGAGACGCAGCAGGATACGGAAAGACGCGGCGTCGAGAACGTGCGGCTGGTGCGGATCAAGGGGATCAAGTTTCGCTACACAGGCGGGAAGCTGGACCTCTTCAAGTCGATCGGCCACGGATTGAAGTACGCTTGGCGCGACTTGCCGTCGGTTGTGAACGGCTTTCTCAAACGGATCGAGATCGACCGGCCGGACCTCTGCATTTCCGACTTTGAACCCGTGCTGCCTCGTGCCGCGCGGCGCGCCGGTTTACCACTGATGAGCCTCGACCATCAACATGTTTTGCTCGCGTATGACCTGCGCGGGTTGCCGCTGCTGCTCCGCCGATACGCCTGGTGGATGAGTTGGTCGATCCGCGCTTATTACGGGCGCGGCGATTACGAGGCGGTCACGTCGTCGTTCTATACGCCGCCGCTCAAGCCGGGCTTCGAGCATGTGCGGCAAGTCGGTCCGATGCTGCGAGACGATCTCGCCGCGACGGTTCCTCGCAACGAGGCTTACCTTCTGTCGTACCTTCGCGCGAGCACTCCCCCGCGTGTGCTGGAGACTCTTTCTGGGTGCGGGTTCGATGTCAGAATTTACGGACTCGGTGAGAGGCCACGCGCGGGACGGCTCTCGTTTCATGCGATCGACGAGCGGGCGTTCGTCGAGGATCTCGCGGGTTGTGCCGCGCTGGTCAGTGCGGCGGGCAACCAACTGCTCGGCGAAGCCCTCTACCTCGGCAAGCCGGTCTTCGCGATTCCCGAGGAGCTGCACCACGAACAGCAGATCAACGCCTGCTTTTTGAAGCAGATGGGAGCGGGAGACTGGGCCACGCTGGAATCGTTTTCGCCCGCGCCGCTGACTCGCTTCCTGACGCGACTCGACGAGTATCGAGCCAACGTCGCGCCGCTGTGTGGCCGCTTGAATGGGACGCCCGACGCGGTGGCGGCGATCCAAGAGGTTCTCGCCAAGCATCGTCATTGTCCGGCAGTGGCCGCTGGAACCTGAGTTCATTTCTCACGAATCAGAATGGTTCATCAGGGGCCGCAAACTGTAGAGTTGTGCGAGTAAGCCTCGCGACATCGTCCATCATTCGAGAAGGAGTTCCCATGTCCGTCACAACTATTCCGCCTCAAGAATTGGCGGCTCTGCTCCAACAGGGCCACAAGATTCGTCTGATCGATGTCCGGACACCGGCCGAGTATCGCGAGATCCATGCGGAAGGCGCAGAGCTTGCCCCACTTGATCGACTCGATCCGATAGCGATCATGGCCGACCCGAGTGGTTCACCGACCGAGCCGATTTACGTCATCTGCAAGTCGGGGAGCCGCGCCCGTCAGGCGTGCGAGCAGTTCCTCGCCGCCGGCATCGCGAACACCGTCTGCGTCGAGGGAGGCACGTCGGCTTGGGAGCAAGCCGGGCTTCCCGTTGTGCGCGGCAAGAAAACGATGTCGTTGGAGCGGCAGGTCCGCATCGCGGCCGGAGCGTTTGTGGTGATCGGTGCCGCGTTGAGCCTGCTCCATCCGTGGTGGATCGGCCTGTCGGCGTTTGTCGGAGCGGGCTTGGTCTTCGCGGGCGTCACCGACACCTGCGGCATGGGCCTGTTGCTCGCCCGAATGCCGTGGAATCAGGTCGCTGACGGAACGACGTGTGGTCGTTGAGCAGTTCCCCGAGTTCGCGCGTCCGTCCTGAACTCCCGCGCCTCGTTCGAGGTCTGCTTCTCGCCGTCCCGCTTCCGTTGCCGGTCGAAGTGAGCCAGCTTCGCGCGCGGTGACAGCGTCACTTGTTCAACGGAAGCTCGCCGCTGACGCCGAAATCTTCCGACGTGCGGACGATGCCGCGTCCAAACAACTCCTGCCAGAAGCGGTTCACGGTGACGCGCGGTGAGTGGATGCTCGGGCCGCAGCAACCAGCTCGCCAGACCGATCGAACAGTTCGTTCTGCTCGGCATCGCTGCGCATGTCGGCGGGCTTCAGGACGAGCGACGCCGCGCGGGTCGAGCGGGCGAGCCGTTGAACCTCACTCGGATCGAGAGCCTTCTCGTAGATGCGCAGGTCTTGCAGCGCGAAGTCGTTCACGCGCGAAGACGACGTTCGCTGAGCCAGCTTGAGCGGCACTTTCGTCTTCGTCGTGGACTTGAGCACGTTGACCGGGTTCGTCGTGGGCTGAGGCGCTCCGTCGTAATAGATCTTCAGCCCT
>JAYUFF010000935.1:0-3687 GCA_043738825.1 Schlesneria sp. | reverse complement strand
CAGGAGATGGTCGATGGCTATCCCGGCCTGAAGCGAGACCTGCTGACGTACCTCAAGGAGCGGATCAAGGAAGTGCTGACGGGAGCCGGCGCGACGATCGTGGTCCGCGTCTACGGTCCCGATCTCGACGTGCTGCGAGCCAAGGCCCAGGAAATCAAAACGGAAATGTCGAGCGTTGAGGGAGTCACCACGCTGAATGTCGAAGCGCAGGTGCTCGTGCCGCAGTTGCAGGTCCGGCTGCGTCCCGACGCGGCTGCTCGGTTCGGTCTGACGGCCGGACAGATTCGTCGCGCGGTGGCGACGCTCGTGAAGGGGACGAAGGTCGGTGAGATCTACGAGGACCAGAAGAGCTACGCGGTCGTGGTGTGGGGCGTTCCCAAATTGAGGACGGACCTCGCCGCACTCCGCCGACTGCCGATCGACCTGCCACTTGGCGGAACCGTTCCGCTGGGAGATGTCGCCGACATTGAGACCGTTCCCGCGCCGAACGAGATCAAGCGCGAATCGGCCTCGCGCCGCATCGACATCACCTGCAATGTGAAGGGCCGCGATCTTGGTTCGGTCGCGCGAGAGATCGAAGCGAAGGTGAAGAAACTCGACTTCGACAGCGGCTATCACCCCGAGTTCCTCGGTGAATACGCCGCGCGGGCCGAGTCGCAACAGCGTCTGTTCGCCCTCGCAGCGCTCTCGCTGATCGGCATCCTGCTGCTCCTGCACATGGACTTTCAGTCGTGGCGGCTGACGCTGCTCGTGGCCTTCACGATTCCATTCGCCCTCGTCGGCGGAGTGGTCGGCACGATGCTCGACAACGGCGTGCTGTCGCTCGGTTCGCTCGTCGGCTTCGTGACGGTGCTCGGCATCGCGGCCCGCAACGGCATCATGCTCGTCAGCCATTACCGGCACTTGGAGGAAGTGGAAGGAGAAGCCTTCGGCCCGGAACTGGTGCGACGCGGCTCCGAAGAACGGCTCGCCCCGATCCTGATGACGGCGCTCTCGACCGGCCTGGCACTCGTGCCACTGGTCATTGGTGGCAACCTGCCCGGTCACGAAATTGAATACCCGATGGCCGTCGTCATCATCGGCGGCTTGGTCACGTCCACCCTCCTCAACCTGTTCCTGCTCCCGCCGATCTATCTGGCGTTCGGACGAGTGACGAGGAAGACGAACTAAGCCAGACGAGGAAGACGAACTAAGCCAATAGTGTCCCGGACGCTCAAAGCGTCCGGAACACTGCAAACAGCCGCTGGTCACGACCGAGTTTTCTAACCGAGCCTAAAGACGGTTTCAAAACCCAAAACTAACCCGCAGCGTGAATGGCACTAACTTTAGATTCGTAGCCACGCTCGCCAGAGCGTGGGGATCGCACCGTTACCGCAAAATCCCACGGTCTGGTGACCGTGGCTACCTAAAGTTAGTGCCATTCACCCGCAGCGTAAGCGAGGGCGTCGTGAGATCCAGCATGCGATCGCCCTCGCTTACGCTGCGGGTTAGTTTTGAAACAGCCTCTAGCGCTTTGTCACCGCTTGATCTTGGGGTAGCCACGCTCGCCAGAGCGTGGGGTCAATCCAGTGTCTCGCCCACGTTCTGGCGAACGTGGCTACGACAACAACCCCCATTCTTAGGTGTGACAAAGCTCTAGTCTCGCTGTGAGTGCAACATCTCCCGTCAAACTCGCCACCGTTTACCGAGACCGAACGCGTGGTCGAGCCTGCCCAACGAGCATCTCGGGCATGAACTGCGAACGAGTTCAATCGGGCAGCATCCCTACACTCGATTCTGTCGGGTCGGCTCGTCGAAACAACAGGACGACTGCACGGACGCAGCCGCTCACGGACAGAGACCGAATTCATGGATGGCAACGTCGGACGAATGCGTCGCGCGAGAATGATCGTTGCACTGGCCTGCGCGCTGACCGCGTGCGGCTGCCGGTCGATGACAGTCTCTCAGCGCAGGACTCCGGCCGATTCGATGAAGTCGGCCGGGCAACGTCACTCTGTTCCCGGCTTGGCGCGTCTGGAACCGGCAGTGGCTGCCGATCGCGAACCGGCCACGGCATCAATCCAGCAAGTGGCGGCTCAGTTGGCGAGCGACTCGCCGGTCGAATCGTCTGCCGCCGCGATGAGTCTCTCGATCCGGCAGGCGATTGAAACGGCGCTTGTTCAGAACCCGGACCTCGTCGCGCTGAGGCAGACCGAGGGAGTCAGCGCGGCCGCGTTGGGAGTGGCCGAGACATACCCGTTCAATCCGTGGGTTCAGGTGCAGGCGACGCCGTATCAGGATGCGCGTGTGGGTAGCCCGACGACGACGGCGCACTACGTCCTCGTGATGCAGCAGATTCAACTGGCTCATCAGCAACAGCATCGCGAAGAGGCGGCGGGGGCCGCGCTGAACGGAGTCCGTTGGAATCTGTTGCAGGCCGAGTTGCTGAACATCGCGCAAACTCAGCGGCTGTACTTTGCGGCGGTTTACCAACAGGGCCTGCGCGACCTCGCGCGAGTCATCGCCGACAACAACGCGCAATTGCTGACGATCCTCGAACGTCAGTTGGCCGCCGGTGCGGCGACGGCCGCCGACGTGGCGATGGTGCGCATGGATGCCCGTTCGACGCGGAGGCAAAGGCAGCTCGCCGAGGCCAACCTGCAAACGGCGCTGCTCGACCTGCGGCGTCATCTGGGACTGTCGTCTGCGGCGCACATCGTCCTCGATGACGAGGCGGCTCGTTGGGAGTGGGCCGCGACGACGAAAGAGCATCTCACCGCGCTCTCGGCGACTCGCCCCGACGTGCTGGCCGCGCATGCCGACATGGACGCGGCGCGGGCCAATACGAATCTGGCCTGCGCCGCGAGGACTCCCGATTTGCAAATCGGCCCGTACTACGCGACGAACGAAGGGGGGACGAACTTCCTCGGCTTTCGCGCCCAGATGGACCTGCCCGTCATCAACAACGGCCTGCCGCTGGTCCGACAGCGCGAGGCGGAGTTGAATCAGCGCGCGATGACGTGGCAGCAGTTGCAACTGCGCGCGGGACTCGAAGCCCAGGCGGCCGCCGACCGGTACGAACGCGCCCGACGATTGTGGACCGAACCAGGCGAGCGGGATGTTGCCGATCTGCCCATCGAACTGCAACGCCTCGAAGAGCAGTTCAAGGCGGGCGAAGTCGATGTGCTGCGCGTGCTGCAAGCGCGGACGAGCCTGATCCAAAACCGACGGGCCGACCTCGACGTGCTCAATGAACTGCTCCAAGCCGCGGCGGCGGTGACGGCCTCGAC
Organism: Schlesneria sp.; assembly: GCA_043738825.1. Lineage (GTDB taxonomy): Bacteria > Planctomycetota > Planctomycetia > Planctomycetales > Planctomycetaceae > Schlesneria. The sequence goes on along the minus strand of JAYUFF010000935.1, from coordinate 418 downwards.
CGGCGTGCCGCTCGAATCGCTGACGACGGCGAATTAGAGCGGTTCTACTTTTGGCTCCGCTTTTGCCAGATTTGGAGTGCGGGGACTCATCACCGCTTTCTGTTCTCCGTCTGTGAGGCGGATTTTTGAAGGCCCTCGCACTCCGTGGACCTTCAAACAATGTTCTCCCAAGAAAATGGGCTTTGCCCAAAAAATCCGGCCGGACACAAATTGTAGGGTGGGCTGTGCCCACCAACGCCCGGCTGATTGTGGTGGGCACAGCCCACCCTACAGCTACCGCTTTTAGGCAAAGCCAAGAAAATGGCAAAAGCCGAGCTGAGCCACTTGTCAAATCCGTGACGTTGGGCGAGTGGCAAGCCGGGATCATTCATGGCTGCACACCAACCCGAAGCGTGAGCGAGGGCGCTGTCACCATTCG
>JAYUFF010000934.1:0-3689 GCA_043738825.1 Schlesneria sp. | reverse complement strand
CCACCCCGGCCTGATCGGCCTGCGACCGAAACCAACGCCGCGATCGTGTCACCAAATGACCAACCAAAACCCGCCGACCTCAATTACAAGCACGGGATGCTAGTCGTTCCTTCCAGACCTTGACCCCCAGATTTCGCGGCAACCACAACGCGACCTGCAACCACGTTTGAATCGCCTCCGCTTGCAAGAACTTGATGAACGCCGCCGCTCCCGCCGCGATGGCCAGCACCTTCGCCTTGAACAGTTCGACCGAGGCGTCGGACGAATGGAGCGTGTCCATCACCACGCCAGCCGCCTGGCCCTCGGGGAACGGATGCTGTTCGTCGTTGATGAAGCGCCGCTTCATCGGGAACGCGAACAGGACGCCCAGAATTGAGATGGCGATGTTCCACAGGATCATCTGCCACCACGGCACGATGACCTTGTTGACGATCATGTACGCGGTCAGCGACGAGATCAGCGGAGCCGTCATGTAGCCCGCCGACGTGGCAATCGACGGCATCGCGTTGTTTTCGAGGATCGTGAACTCGCTGAAGCCGATCTGTTGCAGGATTTTGAAGAAGGCAAACGCGAGGATGACCGACGTGATGCCAACACCCAACGACCAGCCGGTCTTCGCGCCGATGTAGAGGTTCGTCGCCGAGAGGATTCCGCCGAGAATGAATCCCGTCGCCGCCGCCCGCAGCGTGAGCTGCGGCATGTTCCCGCGATAGATGTTCTCCAGCCACCAACGGTCCTTCTGCTCGACACTCCACTCGCGAATCTGTTCCTCGGTCAATTGCTTGATCGCCATGAGTCGCTCCGGGACGGTTGGTTGCTGCGGCTGGGTTCAGGTGTGGCGGCGGTGCTGCCAATGATGCGGGCGTCGGCTGGTGTGAGTCACACACCACACAACGACCTCGTCGGGGAATTCCTCGAAGACGATGACGTAGGGAAACGGACGGAGAACTAATCGGCGAATGGTCGCGTCGCCCGCCCAAGTCTCCAACGGCGGGAGCCCTGACGGAGATTCGGCGATCCGAGAGATGGCAACATCCACGGCGGAAACAAACCGCCGAGCTGCGCTTGGATCGCGGGCCGCATACCAAGCGGTGGCTTCCCGGACATCGTCGCGAGCGGAGTCGTCGAGACGAACGATCATGGCCGATCTGCCCGATCAATGATCGTATTCAACTCGTCCCGCACGTCGCTCCAATCATGCAGCCGGCTTTCGCCCCGCTGGTGACGATCGCGCCGTGAGGCGATTTCCTGGACGAGTTCCTCGGCAAACGTCGGGGCGAGATTTCCTTCGGGCAAACTCTCCCAGAGTCGCTCGGCCAACTCGGCCCGCTCGTTGGATGGCAGCGCCAACACGGCATCAAGCACAGTCTGAGTCACGTTTCTGGTCTCCCGGCGAAATAAATGTCTGGCAGTTCAATCTTGTACGGATGGTGATGGTATCGAGACATCGGCTTCAATCGCACGTCACTTACAGCCGCTTCGACAACCGTTCCGCCAGCCGCTTCAGTGCCGGGCTGATGTCGTCTGGTTTGAGGTGGACGTTCAGAATGCTGAAGGCGTCCTTGTTGGTGAGGGCTGCGTTCAAAGCCTGATCCAGATCGGCTTCGGTGTGAACTTCAAAGCCCCAGCCGCCGCCGAGTAAGTCGGGGAGACGGTGATAGTTCCAGTTCAGGATGTCGTTGAACGGGCCGTCTTGCAGGAACCGCTCGGTCGTGTAGCCCTTGTTGTTGAGGACGATCACGATCGGATTGAATCCGTGGCGCACGGCCGTTGAGAGTTCCATGCACGTCATCTGGAAAGCACCGTCGCCGACGAGAACGATCGGACGGCGATCGGGGGCCGCGACATCGACTCCAATCGACGCGGGGATAGCGAAACCCATCGACGTGTAGTACGCGGGGCTGATGAATTCGGTCTTCTTGTAGATCGTGAGGTCGGCCGCGCTGAACAGGCAGTCGCCGACATCGGCCACGACGACCATTGTCTCATCCAGCATGTCGTTGATGCGGGCGAAGAGGCGGGCGTTGGTGATTGGCTCGTTGGGTTTCAGCTTGAACTTGATGTCGAATCCCTTGGGTCGGGCGAGCATCGGCCGCTTCGGGGCCTTCAGTTCGAGCTGGCCCAGGCCGCGCACGAAGTCTGTCACCAGGATGTCTTGAAAGTGGTGGTGCGAGATCCGCGTCTGCTCGCTCGTCGAGTAGATGCACTTGCGCGGGTCGAGATTGGCGGTGAAGATCCCCATGTCGATGTCGGTCAGAAACGCACCGAGCATGATGAGGCAGTCGCTCTCCTCGACGTACACGCGCAGGGCCTCGCGGCACATGGCTCCCTCGTAGATGCCGAGGTAGAGCGGATGCTTTTCACTCACGACCGACTTGCCGAGCAGCGTGGCACACATCGGAATCGAGTTCTTCTCGGCGAACTTCACCGCCTCATCGGCCAGTCCGAACCGGTGCAGTTCGACTCCCGCGATGATGACCGGCTTTTTACAGGCGTTGATCGCGCGCTGGGCCTCGGCCAACGCTTCGTCCAGCGCAGCTTGATCGCTGACGGGCGGGTCGGTCTTCGGGATGTGAGGATGCGGGCAGCGCGAGTGGACTCGATCGCGCGGCAGCTCCAGGTAGACGGGTCGCTTGTAACGCATGGCCGCTTCGAGGCAGCGGTCGATCTCACGAAACGCGGTTAGCGGATCTTCGAGTGCTGCACTGGCGACGGTGATCTTCTCGAAGACTTCCCGCTGCGTGTTGAAGTCTTTTACGCGGTGATGCAGCAGCGGGTTCGACTTTCGTTCGTCCATGCCCGGCGCGCCGCTGATGACGACGACGGGCGACTTCTCGGCATACGCGCCGGCGATGGAATTGCAGAGGCTCAGCCCGCCGACGCAGTACGTCACGCAGACGGCTCCAATGCCGTTGATGCGGGCGTAGCCATCGGCCGCGTAGCCCGCGCAGTCTTCGCGCGTGCAACCGATCACGCGGATCGGGCTGTCCTCCAGCATCCCATAGAACTGGAGCACGAAGTCGCCCGGGATGCCGAAGATGTCGGTCAGGCCGTAGTCCTGAAGCCGCTGGATCAGGTACTCGCCAATCGTTGGCGAGGCGTTCTTCGTGGAGGCGGCCGAGCGCGACACGGGCTTGGTGTTCGCGACCGACTTGGTTGTGGCGGTCTTCCCCTGGTTGGTCTTGCGCGCGGCCATCTCGTTCCTTCGATCTGTTGAGTCGTGATTGAGGATGGCCACTCTTGACCATCCGACAATGTACCGTAGTCCCGTCGCTCCGCCGACGGGACCGTCGCCGCGTCGCACGTCCCGCCGACGGAGCGGCGGGACTACAGTAGGGGCGGGCAGGAGTCCCCGTCCTACAGACCCTTCTTTTCAGATTTGAAGAAGCACTAGTCTCGCTTCATACGGATGCGTCGCACTTCAAACGGATGGTCTTCCGCCTGAATGCCGATCGGTCCTTCACTGAGAAAATCGGGTTCACACTTACTGATCGGCGTGCCATTCAGTGAGACCGCCAACGCGCCGTCCTTCGACACGATTTCGAGCCTGTTCCACTGGCCGACCGGCTTGCGGGCTTGTTGTCTTGCCACGTCATCGTCTTCGGCCTTCACCGGCTCAGCGCCGCCGTTCTCTTTGATCGCGGCGATCTGCACATGCTTGCCCTGCACTTCGAGGCACATCGGCCAGA
>JAYUFF010000933.1:0-3694 GCA_043738825.1 Schlesneria sp. | reverse complement strand
TCTGAGTGCGTTGCCTGTGACAAACGAGTTTTGCGACGGCTCTCAAAGGATGGAGAGGTCATGGCTTCCCTGAATCGCTGCCTGTGGTCTGTTGGTGTTGCCTGTGTGATGACATGGAGTCTGTCCGGCTGCGGCGGCGCAGGCGGCTCCAGCTCTGTGGCCGACGCTGGTAGAGATGCCTCGTCTGGTGAGAACGAAGGTTCGTCGGGCCTGCCGACGATGGCCATTCCGGGGCTGAAGCCTGCGGCCAACAAGACAACCAAGCCGGGAGCCGCCGCGACTCCGGCACCGGCTTCCAAGGGAGCCGCGACGAAAGCGGGAGCCGCTCAACCTGCGGCCAAAGCTGCGGCGCTGGCGGACAAGGGACCGGAGAAGGGTTCGCCCGAATGGCTGCTGCTGGAGATTCAGCACATCCGCACGCTGCCATTTCCCGGTGCGAAGGACAATCTCGACGAAGGCGAGGACGACGACAAAGACCCCACTCCGGAGGAGGAGGCGGCTCTCAAGAAGCAGCTCGATCAGCAGCGGGCCGTCCGTCGCGAGCGAAACTTTCAGATCATCAAACTGGCTGAAGAGTGCATCGCCAAGACGAACAAGCAGCCGGAACTCGAACAATACTTCGACATGGCCGTGCATCATTTGCTCGACTCACGGTTGCAGCTCGCCTTGCAGGGAGACGCGACCAGCATCGACGCGCTGTTTGAAGCGGCGAAGATTTTCCACGAGCGAAAGCCCGGTTCCGAGTCATCGCTCGAAGCGCAGTTGACCCTCGTCAATCTGACGCACGCCAACGCGCTGCGGTACGGCCGGGCCGAGCCGAAGTGGATTCAGGAGTTTGCCAAGCACGCACAGTTGTTCGCGGCGCGCTTCCCCGAAGAACAGGGACGAGCGGTTCCGTTGCTGTCTGCCGCTGCTCGCAGTTGCGAGTTGAACGGTCTGCCCGAGGAAGCCAAGAGTTGTTACTCGGTGCTGATGACGAAGTTCAAAGGCACGCCGCAGGCTCAACAGGCGCAGGGCGTGGTCCGCCGCTTGCAGCTCAAGGGCCAGACACTCGAACTGGCCGGCCCGACGATCGACGGAGGCGAGATCGACATCGAATCGTATCGCGGCAAGATGGTGATCGTCGTCTTCTGGGCCACGCACGCGCAGCCGTTCGTCCAGCAGTTGCCGAAGCTGGTTGCCACCGCCAAGAAGTACGAGAAGTATTCCGTCGTCGTCGGCGTCAATCTGGATGCCGGAGAGCCGGACGTTGAAGCGTTCATCGAAAAGACCGGCCTGACATGGCCGCAGATTTTCTCACCCAATCGCGAGCAACGGGGCTGGAGTTCGCCGCTGGCCGCGCATTACGGCATCAACAACCTGCCGACGATCTGGCTGGTCGATCCCAACGGCGTCGTGGCCGAGACCGCCATCGACGCCGAGAACATGGAAGCCAAACTGCGCGAGGTCTACCTGCCGTACCTCAAGGCCAACGCGGTCAAACCGGCGGGCGGAACGAAGTAGCGGCGTCGAGGACTCAGACAAAAAGAAGCCCGGCATCTCCACAGATGCCGGGCTTCTTTTCATTCATTCAAACTGAGTACTTTTCCTGACGCAATGCCGCAGAGTCGCAAAGCAGAGCAAGAAAAGGCTGATCGAGTGTCGGTCGAGTCAGGTTTCGTTTTTGTCGCACGGCTTCCTGATGGTCCCACTCTTCACTTGGCGAAACTTTGCGTCCGATGCTGCTCAGAATGGCAACTATGAGGCAACCGACGCCGATCCTTGCAGCCCTGCGGCCCGTCTCATAGTGTTTCCTTCGTTCCAACTCACATCTTGAGGCGAAGGGAGACGCATCGACCGATGGCCGACCGACCCGAGCATTCCAGTCGAGCAACACTTACCGAGCGACAACACGAAGTGTTTGAGTTCCTGCGCGAGATGATCGTGTCGCGCGGGTACGGGCCGACGGTGCGCGAGATCGGTGCGCATTTCAAAATCGGTTCGCCGAACGGTGTGATGTGTCATCTGAAGGCCCTCGAAAAGAAGGGCCTCATCTCGCGCGAGGCGGGGATGTCGCGGGCCATCCAACTGACCGAGCCGCCGCAACCGCAGGCCGCTCTGCCGCTGATCGGCCACGTCTCCGCCGGGCAACCGTTGCAACTGCTGCCCGAGCCGACGACGCGGATCGAATTCGCGAGCCTCTTCGCCTCGAAGTCTCATTGCTGCGTGCGCGTCGTCGGCCACGGACTGCTCGACGATCATATTGCCGAGGGCGACTACCTGGCCATCCGTCGCCAAGCCGATTGTCGCGACGGCGAACTGGTGCTGGCCATCGTCGATGGCGCGGGAGCAACCGTCAAACGCTACTACCGCGAGAGCCATCGAGTCCGTCTGGAATCCCTCAACCGCAGCCTACCGTCGGTGTACGCCAACAAGGTGAAGATCATCGGTCTCGTCGTCGGTGTGATCCGCCAATTTTGAAAGCACATTATGAAAGTATTCGTTGCAGCAGTCTTGATAACACTCGTCACCACGGCCTTCGGGTTGGCTCAGCAGCCTCGGCCGGAGCGGTCGCGTCCGCAGATCGTGTTGGGTCCGGATGACAAGGCGGCGTTTGACGCCGCTCCCGAGGGCTTCGACAAGCGGCGCGAGGACATTCCGCACGGCAGGGTTGAGACCGTCGAATACGACTCCAAAACCGTCGGCAACAGACGCAAGACATTGATCTACACGCCGCCGGGGTTCTCGGCCGACACCAAGTATCCCGTGCTCTATCTTCTGCACGGCATCGGCGGCGACGAAACGGAATGGAAGCGAGGCGGCTCGCCCGAAGTCATCCTCGACAATCTGTACGCCGACAAAAAACTGGTGCCCATGATCGTCGTCATGCCGAACGGTCGCGCGCAGCCGAATGACCGAGCCGAGGGTGACATCTTTCGCCACGCTCCCGCCTTCGCGAAGTTCGAGCAGGACTTGCTCAAAGACCTCATTCCGTTTGTCGAAGCGAACTACCCGGTGAAGGCATCGCGCGAAGACCGTGCGCTGGCCGGACTGTCGATGGGTGGAGGCCAGTCGTTGAACTTTGGCCTCGGCAATCTCGACACGTTCGCGTGGGTCGGCGGATTTTCATCGGCCCCCAACACCAAGCCCTCCGAACAGTTGGTCCCGAACCCGGAGGAGGCGACGCGACAACTCAAGCTGCTGTGGATTTCCTGCGGCGACAAAGATGGGTTGATCAACATCAGCCAGCGGTTTCACACCCACCTCAAGGAAAAGAACGTGCCTCATATCTGGCACGTCGATTCCGGCGGACACAACGTCCCCGTTTGGAAGAACGATCTGTATCTGTTCGCTCAACGAATCTTTCGATGATTTCGGTAGGTCAGAGTTTTGTAGGGCCGGTTCTACCGGCCTTTTCAATGCTCGTTGGGTGTCGCTCTGCGGCCGGTGGAACTACGTCACTACCGCGAGAGCCACCGAGTCCGCTTGGAATCCCTCAACCGCAGCCTGCCGTCGGTCTACGCCAACAAGGTCAAGATCATCGGCCTCGTCGTTGGCGTCATTCGACAGTATTGAATGAGCTGGACACCCGCCGTTGCACCCGCAAACCCGGCCTCTACTCACCCACTTGCCGCAGAGTGGCTTCTACCAGAGAGTCGGAGAGGAAGAATCCGGCGGCGGTCAGTTGGTCGAGGACATCGCCGAGTTTGGCGAT
>JAYUFF010000932.1:0-9761 GCA_043738825.1 Schlesneria sp. | reverse complement strand
CCCAATGGCACTTACTTTACCCCAGCAACCCGAAGCGTAAGCGAGGGAAACAAGGGAAAACGCCTCTTGTCATCGCCCTCGCTTACGCTGCGGGTTAGTAAAGTGAGTGCCATTGGGCTGACGCCGCCCGGCTCACCAAGACTCGAACTGGAGAAACATCTCATCAACAACCGTGTGCGGTATATCTCATTCTGGCTCTCCGCGATCCGTGTTGATTCTTGTGGCGAATGAGCCGCCGGGCGCTAGTGCATTGTCACACCTAAGAATGGGGGTTGTTGTCGTAGCCACGTTCGCCAGAACGTGGGTGAGACGCGGGATTGACCCCACGCTCTGGCGAGCGTGGCTACCCCCAAGATCAAGCTGTGACAAAGCACTAGCCCCGGTTGAAATTCGCCGCAACCGGGGCTAGCGCCCTGCGGCTGATGATGGACATCCAACACAAATGGCGGAGGAGATCCCTCATTCTTGGCCGACATGAGTGTTGCCCACCAAATACGGCTGGTCACAAACGGTCGAGTGGTCAGTGCCCATCAACACCCGACCGATTGTGGTGGGCACTGCCCACCCTACAGTTTTTGGGCAAAGCCGGCCTCACGCCCCACCCGACCTACTTGCTCGTGGCTGTGACAGGCTGGGGAAACGCGAGCAGTCTCAGGCCGTTGAGGATGACGAGGACGGTGCTGCCCTCGTGGCCGAGGACGGCCAGCGGAAGCGGCAGGACGGTCATGAGCGTGGTGAGCAAGAGACCGATCATCACGGTGAACGCGAGGATCAGGTTCTGGCGGATGATGCGTTGCGTCTGCCGCGCGAGGGCGATTGCGTAGGGGAGCCTCAGCAAATCGTCGGCCATCAGGACGACATCGGCCGTTTCCAACGCGATGCCTGTGCCCGCTCCGCCCAGCGAAAAGCCGACGGATGCGGCGGCGAGTGACGGCGCATCGTTCATGCCGTCGCCGATCATGCCGACGTGATGGAATTGTTGCTTCAGGGCTTCGAGCCGTTTGAGTTTGTCTTCGGGGAGCAGACCGCCCTCGCCCTCCATTCCGAGTTCACCCGCGATCCGAGCGACCACGGCCGGGTGATCGCCCGACAACATCACGAGCGATTCCAAGCCCAGCTCCCTCAGCTTCTTGATCGCGGGTGCGGCGCTCGGTCGCAGCGGGTCGGAGACGGCCAACAAACCGAGGACGTGCTCGCCGTCTGCGACTCCGATCAACGTCTGCCCTTCCGCCTGCAACACACTTGCTCGTCGCGTGAGGTCTTCATCGAAGCGTGTTCCCTGATCGCGGAACCAGCTCAACTTGCCGATCCACCGTCGCTGGCCGTGTACCCGTCCGACGATGCCGTGACCGACCACCTCTTCGATGTCATCCGCCTCCGGCAACGAAAGATTTGTTGCGCGAGCGGCCTCAACGATGGAGCGGGCCAGCGGGTGCTTCGAGTGTTCTTCCAACGCTGCGGCGGTGGCGAGCAGTTCGGTTTCCGAGACGCCCGGCGCGGTGAGAATGCTCGTCAGGCCGGGCCGACCCATCGTGAGTGTGCCGGTCTTGTCGAAGGCGATCGCGCGCAATGTGGCCGTTCGTTCGAGATGGCTGCCTCCCTTGAAGAGCACTCCGCCGCGTGCGGCCCCCGCGATGGCCGACAAGATCGCCGCCGGGATCGAGATCACGACCGCGCACGGAGACGCCACGACGAGCGCGGTCAGCGCTCGATAAAGGGCCTGGTTCAACGAATCACCAGACCCGTAACGACCGAGCAGGAAAACGGCGACGGTTCCCAGCAAGACCACGATCGTGTATCGCTGCCCGAACCAGTCGGTGAACTGCTGCGAGTCGGCTCGCTCGGATTGAGCGTGCTCGACGAGACACACCATGCGCGCGAGTGTCGTCCCGCCGGTCACGCGTGTGACCTCGATCTGAATCAATCCCTGCTGGTTGAGTGTTCCGGCAAGGACAGGATCGCCGACCCGCTTCTCCACGGGGATGGACTCGCCCGTCATTGGTGACTGATCGACCGTGGTGTGTCCGTCGCGCAGAATCCCGTCGATCGGAATCCGGTCGGAGGGATGCACGAGGACTCGATCGCCGATGACCAATTGCTCGACGCGAATCGTTTGTTCGCGCCCCTCGCGCAGGACGACCGCTTCGTCGGGAGTCAGCTTCATCAGTGCTGCGATCGCGCCGCGCGTGCGGCCCAGAATGAAATGCTCCAGCGCGTGCGACAGCGAGAACAAGAAGAGCAGCACCGCTCCCTCGGGCCAGTCGCCCAGCAGGGCCGCACCGACAGCGGCGAGGATCATCAGCAGGTCGATGTTCAGCAGCCCACGCCGCAGATCGCCGAGCGCCTCCACCAGCGTGGCCGTTCCGCCCGAGACGAACGAAACAACGTAAGCCAGCAGCACAAACCAGGGAGTCGTGGCGGCAGGATCATTCGTGCGGTCCACCCACCAGGCATCCAGGGCGAGCCCCGTCAGCAGCGAGATCAGACAGACGCCCGATTCGAGAAAGACGGTCCAACTCGGGCCATCTTTTTCGGGGTGGGAAGCGTGTGGGTCGGTGATGATGGATTCCCGTCCAGGTGTGGAGTGTGACGGGCCGGATGATAATCGCAGCCGCAGCCCGGGGGCAGGCTGATCCCCAGTCAAAACAACGCCACCCGCGAGACATCTCATGGAGAAGTGTTCGTTGAACCGCGTGGGCATCGCGCCGCGTGTCGATGGGCTAGCAGGCATCGAACCCCGCGCGACGAGCGTGTCGCCGCCCTCGAAGCCACGGTGCGAGAACTCAAAGACGACCTCGCCTCGATCCGCGACGAATTCCGCTCGCTCCAAGATCGCTTTGAAGACTTGAGACGACAGCTCGGCAGGTAAAACGAAATGCCCCGGATGGGTGGCACGCTCTGGCATAGGGTGGCCCAGCTTGTTTCAAGCTGGGTGCGAAGCACAAGAAACCTCAAAAAGAACATCAATCAAGAATCCGGCGTTGCAACTCAATCGGACCTCAGTCAACAGTTTCTTGGACCTGCGGCTTGAAGCAAGCCGGGCCACCCAGCGATGGAACTCATTGACAATTGCCTATTTGCAGGGCAGTCTGTCCACCCACTGCATTGAGCCGTTGCCAGTGCATGACCGAGTTAGGCCGTACACTGCTCAATAAGACTGTTATCGGAATGCAAAATGAACGCTGGCAACCCATACGAAGCGCCCAGGGACAACGCGACAGCATCAACTCTGACTCAGCGTGTGTCGAGAAAGATCGGAACGGGCATTCTCGCGATCGGTTTGGCGGTTCTCGCGTACGGAGCGATCGGTTTTTGGATTAGGAATTCCCTCCCACCTAATGGCGGCGCTAACGGGCGACTTCCCAGCCTTTACGTGATGAGTACAGGAGTAGTAGTCGCGGTCGTTGGTCTGGTTGCACGCGATTTCCGTGCTGGCCGGAAAGATAATGCATCACAAGCGGTGTCGCCAAAAAGTATATCAACCAGTTATGGAATCTTGAGCCTCTTGTTGATATTGATCGTTTTGTGCTTTGTAATCTCTCGGTTGTGATCCGGAGATCTCCGATAATAATGCGATCCACGCGGAGCCGCCGACCTCGCGTTTACAAATGGAGGCTCAACTGCGGCGGATCGGTGATCGCGGGCGTTGGGCGGGGCAACTCGATACCACCACATGAAGCGGCTTCGTTCGGAAGAGTAATTTGGAACATTCCTACACACAGAGATTCGGCATGAAGTCAGCCACTTGTTCGTTACTCATCGTCATCCCGCTCGTTATCGGTTGCGGTGCATCGACGCCGCCTGTCGGATCGCCGACTCAAGCACCGATAACAACGACACCGGTCACACCTCACTCCGATGAGGCATCAAGTATCGCCTCGCTCGACGGCGGAGAGATTTTTGACGGGAAAGCCTTCAAGCTCAAGCTACCCAAAGGCTGGATCGTCAAGCCTGATACTGTCGTGGCGATCCATGCGCAAGCAACGGACGCGGAACTGTTTCCCAACATCAAACTCGCGATTCTCAAGCCGCCCGCCGGAACGACCGTAGCGGCGGTGGTAAATGCCTCGAAGGGCTCTTATCTCAAGAACGGAACGGTAGAAGAGGTGACTGAGATTGCCCTTCAGGGCCGACAGGTCCACCGGATGTTGATGACACAAAACCTATCCGGCAATCTCAACAGACAATTGAAGTACTTTATCCCGGCGGGCCAGCGAGTTTTGATATTCTCGGGCCAAGGCACACCCGAAGCGTTCGAGTCCGACCTGCCATTGTTCGAGGCCGTGATTCGTTCTCTCGAAGTCGTACCGTTGCAATAGTTGAGGGCCGGTTCCACCGGCCTTCGCACGGATTACCGAAGAAGGCCGGTGGAACCGGTCCGACGTGACTCACCCCTCCGAAATTGAAAACAAGCAGCCCGGCATTTTTGAAATGCCGGGCTGCTTTCGCCTTCACTTGTTGAATAGCTTGTATCAGAGCGTTCCGCCGTATTTGGCGTCGCTGCCGAGCAGTTCCTCGATGCGGAGGAGTTGGTTGTACTTGCAGATGCGGTCGGTGCGGCTGGCGGAGCCGGTTTTGATCTGACCACAGTTCAGGGCCACCGCGAGGTCGGCAATCGTAGTGTCTTCGGTCTCACCCGAACGGTGGCTCATCACGGCGGTGTAGCCGCTGCGGTAGGCCGTCTGCACGGCATCGACCGTTTCGGTCAGCGAGCCGATCTGGTTCACCTTGACCAGAATGCTGTTGGCCACGCCCTTCGCGATCCCGTCCTTCAACCGGCGCGTGTTCGTCACGAACAGGTCGTCGCCAACGAGCTGCACCTTGTCGCCAATGGCGTCGGTCAACAACTTCCAAGTGTCCCAATCGTCCTCGGCACAGCCGTCTTCGATCGAGCAGATCGGGTACTTCTCGGACCATGTTTTCCAGATGCCGACCAGATCGGGGCCGCTCACCTTTTTGCCGTCCATCTCGTACAGGCCGGTCTTCGCGTCGAAGAACTCGGTCGATGCACAGTCGAGCGCCAGCTTGATCTGCTCGCCCGCCTTGTAGCCCGCCTTGTCGATCGCCTTCAGGATGACCTGAATGGCCGACTCGTTGGTCTCCAGATTGGGAGCGAACCCGCCTTCGTCGCCGACGGCCGTGCTCATCCCCATGTCGCTCAGCACTTTTTTGAGGTGATGGAAAACTTCGACACCGGCTCGCAGTCCGTCGCTGAACTTGTCGAAGCCGACCGGGACGATCATGAACTCTTGCAGGTCGATCCCATTATTCGCATGAGCACCACCGTTGATGATGTTCATCAGCGGCACGGGGAGCGTATTGGCTCCAACTCCGCCGAGATACCGGAACAGCGGCAGGAAGCTGACTCGGGCTGCCGCATGCGCCGCCGCGAGCGAACAGGCGAGGATCGCGTTCGCGCCAAGACGCGACTTGTTCGGCGTGCCGTCGGCTTCGATCATCGCGCGGTCGATGCCAGCCTGATCGGTGACGTTCATGTCGATGATGGCATCGGCCAGATGTTCGTTGACGTTGTCAACCGCCTGGCGAACTCCCTTGCCGAGATACCTCGACTTGTCGCCGTCTCGCAGTTCGCACGCCTCGTGAGCACCGGTGCTCGCCCCACTCGGGACGGCGGCGCGGCCGATCGTGCCGTCTTCCAATTCCACATCGACCTCAACGGTCGGGTTGCCGCGGCTGTCCAAGATTTCCCGAGCATGCACGGCACTAATCGCCACTGTCATCGCAATCATTCCTTCCCACGAATTCGGTTGCTGCCGAGGCCCCATCACACGCCCAACTTGCGGACACGCGGAGCCTGATTCACGGCGAAAGGTTTCTACCAGAACCCCCGCCTGCCATCCATCGGCCGATCCGAGTTTCTACGGTTTCCCGCATGGGTGAAGAAGACGTGACCACGGATGACACAGCGCGGAAGACTCGCGAACCAAGGAAAGAGTTTTTGACCACAGATTTCACGGATGGGCACAGATAAGACGAAGCCTGAAGTGGGTGCGACCACAAAGTCTCACTGCGCGGCTTCATTTCGTTAAGCCACAATCAAAGTCAGGGAAGTCAACGGAACGCTAATCCGCACTGATCTTCACTCATCCGAATCAGCGAAGATCAGCGTCAATCAGCGTTCCCAATTCTCCGTGTCAGTCGTGAGATTCGTGGTTCTGTCCTCGTTCTGACTCTGATCTGTGCCCATCCGTGAAATCTGTGGTCAAACTCTGACTGCCATCTGGTTAGAATCCGCCGCGCGGAACGATTGGCACCGAACGGACACGTGGCTCAGCAGACAACAGGATCAGACTCGATGTTTACCGGCTTGGTGGAAGGACTCGGAATCGTGCAGGCCCTCGTGACGGAGGAGGCCGGTTTGCGGCTCGTCATCGCGCCGCCCGCCGTCATGCTGGGTGGAGGCGATGCCGATCGCTGCCAACTCGGCGACAGTGTGGCGCTCAACGGGTGCTGCCTGACGGTGATCGAGATCAGGCATGACTGCTGGGCGTTTCAAGCGGGGACCGAGACGTTATCGAAGACGAACCTCGGACGCCTGCGGTCGGGTGATGCGGTCAATTTGGAGAGATCGCTGCCGGTGAACGGACGACTCGGCGGCCACTTCGTGCAGGGTCACGTCGATGGCGTCGGTCACGTTGCAGCGATCAACCGCGAGGGCGATTGGGTGACGATGTGGTTCCAGGTTCCCGCCGCTCTCGCCGAGTTGATGGTGGCGAAAGGTTCCATCGCGGTGGACGGCATCAGTCTGACGCTCGTCAACATTGAACGAGATCGCTTCAGCGTGGCGCTGATTCCGCATACGCTCGCCATGACAACGCTCGGCCAACGTCAGGTGGGCGATCCCGTCAACATCGAGACCGATATCCTCGGCAAGTACGTCCAGAAGCTGATGAAAGTCAGGGGACAGGAGTCAGGGGACAGGAGTCCGTGAGAAGAGGGCGGACTGGAATTGTCAGAGTCATTTGCCATTTCACGGCATCACTTCTTGCTGACACCTGATTCCTGACCCCTGGCTCCTCCTTCCAGCTACTCGATCCCAAGATGCTTTCTCAAGAACATCACCTCGACGGCGCGTTGGTAGTCGCTGTTGTCCTTCTTGGCGAAGCCGTGACCTTCGTTGTTGGCGAAGAGGGTCCAGACGGACTTGCCGCTCGCGCGGACTTTGGCCGCGATTTGTTCGGCCTCGAAGAACGGGACGCGGGGGTCGTTGCGACCGTGAACCACCATCAGAGCCGAGCGGATCTTGTCGGCGTTGTTCAGCGGGCTGATTCGCTCGAAGACCGCCCTCATCGCGGGATCGCGTTCGTCGCCGTATTCGGCTCGCCGCAGATCGACTCGATAGGCGGCGGTTCGTTCGAGGAACGTCCGGTAGTTGGCAATCCCCACGATGTCGATGCCTGCTTTGATCCGGTCGCCAAAGTGAGTCAGAGACGCCAGCACCATGTAGCCTCCGTAAGAGCCGCCCGAGACCGCGACGCGCGAGGCATCCAGTTCGGACTGCTGGCCGATCCAGTCGAGCAGCGCGCCGATGTCCTTCACGCTGTCTTCGCGCTTCTCGGCGTTGTCGAGTGCCACGTACGTCTTCCCGAAGCCGCTCGACCCGCGCACGTTGGGGCAGATCACGGCGATCCCCAACTCGTTCAGGTAGTACTGAATGATCGGCGAGAAGAGCGGCTGGTACTGCGACTCGGGACCGCCGTGGATGCTGATGAGGACCGGCATCTTCTTGGAAGCCGCTGCGCCGCGAGGCTGAAAGTACCACGCCGGGATCATCCGGCCGTCGAACGATTTGAACTGGATACGACTCGGCGCGACAAACGACTCCGGGTTCAGACCACCCACTTCGCTGAACGTCCAACGCGTCAGATCACCGTCACTCAGCGAGAACGAGTACGCATCGGGGGGCGAGTCGGGGCGAGCCAGCGTGAAACCGAGCCGCTTCCCATCGGGAGCGAACTCCAATCCGGAGACGATACCGAGCGGCAGCTTCAACTCGCGACGCGGACCTTCGCCTTTGGGCAGCAGGTAGAGGCGACTCGCGCCGTCTTCGTTCACGGTGAACGCGACATCTCCCGAGGTGGACTCGACCGTCACAACACTGACATCCCACGCGATGTCGCTCGTCAGCCAGGTGTACTTCTTCGACGCGAGATCGAGCCGCGCGAGACGGTGGAACTCGCCATTCGCATCGGTCGCGAGGAACACCGATTCGCCATCGGCTGCGAACGCCATCGGACCAAACGCGGCCTTCTCGTTCGTCGGAGATGGCAGATCGGTGCGCTGGCCGCTCGCCACGTCGAGCAGCGCGGGATACGACTCGTTCGCCGAGACATACCGATTCAGCAGCAGCGTCTTGCCATCGTGAGACCAGTCGTGGACGTTCCACGTCTGTTTATCGACCTGCATCACCAGCTTCATCGAATCGGGCTGTCGAGGATCGGCGACATATAGATCGACATCGCGGCCGTTGCGTTGGTTGCTCGTCACGACGATCTGCGAGCCATCCGGCCGCACGGCCCCGAGTTTGTTGCGAGACTTCCCGTCGGTCAGTCGCGTCGCCGCAAACTTCCGCCGGTCGAGCAGATAGACCTGATCGTTTTCATTCCCTCCCGCGTCCATCAACATCAGGATCGCACCGTCCGTCGCCTTGGGGAGAAAGCCACCGGAGACCGGTTCGTCGAAGAACGTGATCTGCTCGCGACGGCCTCCCGGTTCGTAGACGCGATGCAATTGCGACGAGTTGCCGAACCGCGTTCCGATCAGGATGCCGGTCCCGTCGGGAGCGAACCCGCGAAAGGCGGCCCCGCGCACACTCTGGTACTGCGCCAGCTTGGTGAAGACTTCGGCTGGGACGACGGGGACTTCTTTGGCTTCAATCGCCGCAGGCCGACGCGGATCGGCGTCCTCGGCCCGCGCGGTCCATGTAAGTGCGAACGATCCCGCGACGAGACCGGCAACGAACGCCAGTCGGCGAAGATGAACTGACATGAGGGTTGAACCTTTTGAAGGAGTTTGTACGAGTCCCGGCCACCAATGAGATATTTCGGACTACCAAGTTTCATCTTCTTGCTGCCCCTCGCACATTTCCGAGCCAGACGATGACACCCGCTGAACATGCAAAAGACAAACCACAAATTTCACGGATTTCACAGATGACACGGATGAAGAGGGAGGAGCGGTGTGTTCTTGGTTTTCGTCCTATCTGTGTCATCGGTGAAATCAGTGTGATCTGTGGTTCCGCGTCTTGCCCTTTGGTTGCGGCCGAAGGCTGCCTCGTGACTTGTCGGGCACGTCAATCGTCTCGCCGCACCAGAATCTCGCCCTTGCCGAGTTCGATCAAGTCTCCGCAGTAGCGATCGTAGTTGGCGTCGAGGCAACTGTTCGGAAAAGCAAAGCCGAGTCGTGTGAGGTGTCGCAGATAGACCGCCAGAAATGTGGGTCGGTCGGTGCAGGCATAGTGAAAGGAGGGGAGCAGCTCTGTGCGGTGAGCGGTCGAGAAGAGCGAGATGGTTCCGCGCTTCATCCCTGCGCCGCAGTGACGGCCCACGTCTCCGAAGAACATCAGCGAACCGGCGATCATGCCGAACCCTGCCGCGTGTCCGACGGAGCCGGCTACCGCGATCAAGCCGCGTCGCAACGCAGTCCCCACTTCGTCTCCGGCCGATCCCATGACGAGAATCTCGCCACCCGTCATGCCTCGCGTTGCTCCGCGATATCCGGCACCGAGGCAGTTTCCCGCA
>JAYUFF010000931.1:0-3697 GCA_043738825.1 Schlesneria sp. | reverse complement strand
CTCATCACGCGGCGCGGTTCCATGACCTCGATCATCGCGGCGATGTTGGAGAAGTCGCTCCGCCGCCCACGCGGCTGCAAGCCGCGCCTCGCTCTAGCCCCCTCCCCGTTCGCCAATTGACGCAAGCCAGACGACAACCGACCGAGCCAATGGGACACGACCATGATCGAGGTTCGCTCAGCAGGGAGCGAGCGAAACGGGAAGAGCAGAATTGCGAACGGGAAGCGTTGAACACGTGAAGTGTTGCAATCGTGAAGTGTTGAGCACGTGAAGCGTCGCGATCAACCAGCAGCCATCAACACCGCATCAGACTCACCGCCGCCGCGCCAGACACGCACAGCCCGCTTCCCACCAGAACGGCAAAGCGTGCAAAACCCTACCGACTTCGCGCCGAGGAAAGCAAGAGGCTGCCTCAAAGAACTTCCCATTCGCGGGCGAAGTGGCTGGTGGGGCGAGTGACGTAGGGCCGGTTCGATCGGCCTTATTCATTAAGCCCCACGAAGGCCGGTGGAACCGGCCCGACTCAACTCGCCAGAGCGTGGGGTCCATCCAGCGTCTCGCCCACGTTCTGGCGAACGTGGCTACGACAACAACCCCCATTCTTAGGTGTGACACAGCACTAGTTGATGTTCACTCCTTCCAAATTAGGACACCACCCGGTGTTCAGATTGACTGAAGCGAGTAAGGTGTCAAGCCCCGCGCCGAACGGGGGAACGGCTGCTACCATACCGCCCGTCGCTGCGTCCACCCTCAATGAGAAGTTCGTCATGGCTCGCGTTGGCATACTCGCACTGATTCAGGAATCGAACACGTTTTTGCCGGGGCAGACAACGTTCGAGCACTTTCGGCAGGATCTGATTCTGTCGGGCGAAGAGGTGCGGCGGCACTTTGCCTCGGCGCATCACGAGGTGCGCGGGTTCTTCGATGGTCTGGCGCGAGCCGGCCTCGAAGCCGTGCCGATTTTTGCGGCGCGGGCCTATCCGTTCGGTGCGATCGAGGCGTCGGCGTTCGACCAACTCGTGCGGCTGATGCTGGACGAACTGCAACTGGCCGGGCGGCTCGATGGTCTGCTCGTCGCGCCGCATGGAGCCACCGTTGCCGAGTCGTATCCCGACGCGGACGGGTACTGGCTGTTACTGGTTCGACAGGCGGTCGGACCGCAGATGCCCGTCATCGGGACGCTCGACCCGCATGCGAATTTGTCGCCGCTGATGGTCGCCTCCACCGACGCGCTGATGAGCTATCGCACCAACCCGCACGTCGATCAGGAACAGCGCGGCGTGGAAGCGGCCGAACTGCTGGCGAGGACGCTGCGCGGCGAAGTCCGACCGACTCAGGCGGCCTGTTTCCCACCAATGGCGATCAACATCGAACGGCAATGCACGACTGAGCCGCCGCTGTCCACAGTGGTCGCCGAATTTGAAGCGGCTCGCGCGAAGAGTGGCGTGCTGGCAGCCAGCCTGATGCTCGGCTTCCCCTACGCCGACGTGGTCGAGATGGGTTCGTCCACGCTCGTCGTGACAGACAACGATCCGGCACTGGCTCAAGCGGTGGCGAATCAACTCGGTCAGGCGATGTGGTCGCGGCGCGAGGGACTGGCGGGCGAGTTCCTGACCGTCGAAGAGGCGGTCTCACAAGCGAAGCTGCTGCCGGGTCCGATCTGCCTGCTCGACATGGGCGACAACGTGGGAGGTGGCTCGCCGGGAAATGGGACGTGGCTCGCTCATGAACTCCACCGGCAGTCGGTCGGTCCGTCATTCGTCTGTTTGTATGATCCGATGTCCGTCGTGCAGGTCGAGGCGTTGGGAGTCGGCTCGCGTATCAGGCTCTCAGTCGGCGGCAAGACCGACGATCTGCACGGGTCTCCCTTTCAAGCGGTCTTCGTGGTGAAGCTCGTTTGCGACGGCCAGTTCTCCGAGGATCAGGTTCGTCACGGAGGGATCACCCATTTCGATCAGGGCCGCACCGCGATCGTCGAGACTGAGAACGGGTTGCTCACCGTGATGCTGACCTCGCGCCGAGTCCCGCCGTTCAGCCTGAAGCAACTGACCACGTTCGGCCTCGATCCCACGTCATTTCACGTCCTGACGGCGAAGGGAGTCAACGCGCCGCTCGCGGCCTATCAGCCGGTCTGCGCGAGCATCCTGCGAGTCAACACGCGCGGCGTAACCGTGGCCGACATGACACAGCTTGCCTATCATCACCGCCGACACCCGATGTATCCGTTTGAACGAGATGCGGCGTGGACACCATCGAAGTAAAACGCATTTCAAAACTAGCCCGACGCGCAAGCGAGGGCTACGAGGTATTGAACGCTCAGCCCTCGCTTGCGCGTCGGGCGAATGGCACTCACTTTAGGTAGCCACGGTCGCCAGACCGTGGGATTTTGCGGTCACGGTGCGATCCCCACGCTCTGGCAAGCATGGCTACGAACCTAAAGTTCAGCCCTCGCTTGCGCGTCGGGCTAGTTTTGAAATGCGATGCAAGGAGATTGATTGATGAACTCTGGCCTCTGGCGATTTGCGGAGTGGCTCGATCCGGTTCCCGTTGCGGCGCGGCTGACTCTGGGCGAGGGGAACACGCCCGTCGTGAGATCGCGCAGACTCGGGCCGAGCGTGGGTTTGAAAAACCTGTTCTTCAAGCTGGAGATCACCAATCCGAGCGGTTCGTACAAGGACCGGTTTGCGTGCGCGGCGGTCTCCGACATGGTGGCTCACGGCAAGACCGAGTGCATCGCCACGTCGAGCGGCAACACGGGCGCGGCACTGGCCGCGTACTGTGCCCTCGCGGGGATCTCGTGCGAGATCGCCATCGTCGAAGGCGCGCCGGAAGGCAAGCTGAAGCAGATGCTGGCCTACGGAGCCAAGCTCTATCGCGTGCGCGGCTTCGGCATTAATGCCGATATTTCGGATCGGGCCATCAAATGCCTGAAGGCTCTCAGCGCGAGGCCCTCAGCACAGATGCAGATCAGCGCGTTCGCCTACTGCCCGGCCGGCATGAGCGGCGTGAAGGGGATCAGCCACGAACTGGCCGAGCAGTCGAAGTGTCTCGACCGGGAAGCTTGGGATCACGTCTTCTGCATGGCGGGTGGAGGCGGCCTCGTGCTGGCCACGGCGCTTGGGTTCGAGCAGCTTCAGCAGGCGGGACGTTTGGAAAAACTGCCTCGCACCGAATGCGTGCAGCCTGTGGGAAACAACACGATCTCCGGACCACTGCGTTCGGGTTTGAATGTCGCGCAGGCGGTTCAATGCACGAGTAAAATCAGCGGCCTGCAAGTCCCCTCGGTCATCGACGGCAACGAAGTCATCGCCGCTTGTCATCGCAACGGCGGGACCGGGCATCTGGTGAGTGATGAACTGGTCTGGCAGACGCAGGCGCGGTTGGCTCGCGAGGAAGGGATCTTCGCGGAACCGGCCGCCTCGACCGCCGTGGCCGGTGCGTTGCAAGCGGCCCGCGAAGGACTGCTCGACCCCGACGCGAACGTGGTGTGCCTCATCACCGGCTCGGCATTCAAAGACCCACCGTCACTGGACGCGATGGTGAATCACACGTCCGCGCCACTGATCGACCTCGCGGATTTGGAACGCCGCGTGGTCGAGGCGGCATAGAAACCAGTCTGTAAAACGCCGCGTGCGGGTGTGGCAGGGCCATCGCCTTGTTGAAACCGGGTGATTGGGTGCCACGGTCACGGAGCTTC
>JAYUFF010000930.1:0-3697 GCA_043738825.1 Schlesneria sp. | reverse complement strand
CGCACGCGTTCCTGCTCGAACCGAACCGCATTCCCAATGGCGGCTGGTTTCAGTTTGAAGACTTCGCCGACGCCGTGGCCATGATCCACATGCTGCGGTTCCCGCTGGTCGAACCGAAGCGGATGGAAGCGGCCTTGAATCACGTCGAGCAGTCGCTGTCGCTCAGCCGCCAGATGTGGAAGCGAGTCCTCGCCGAGACCGACAACGACCGCGAGTGGATTCCCGGCCCGAAGCAGAAGGGCGCGATCAACATCCCCGTCACTCAGGAGATCATCGATAACTGGATTCGGGCGCTCGACGAAGCCGAACAGATCGTGCAGGGCAAGAAGCTCATTCCGTTCTGGCGCGGCAAGCCGACACGAGGCATCAACCTGCGGAAGGTGTTTCTCGAACCGAGGCAACTCGACATCGTGTTGTGGATTCAGGGAACGGCCGCGACGCCGTACCTCGAAGAGGGCGAGTTGACGAAGCCGGACACCTGGCAGCAAATCAACCGTGCCTTCGGCGGACAGTTCCTCGGGTTTGGGTTCTGGTTCAATTGAGTCTCGTTTGGAATCGTGACTTTGAAGGAACGAGTTGGTCATGGCCTACGAAATCATCATTTCTCCCGAGGCCGGGGAGGACATTCACAGTCTGTCGGCGTTCGATCGCGCAAGGGTGCGAGATGCTTTGGAACTTCATCTGCGTCACGAACCGACCAAAGTGAGCAAGAGCCGGATCAAGCGCCTTCGCGGTATGATCCGACCGCAGTTTCGATTGAGAGTGAATGAACTTCGCATCTTTTATGACGTGGTTGGCGATCGAATTGACATCATCGCCGTCGTGCCAAAATCGCAGACGGATGCCTGGTTGATCGAACACGGAATTCCAGACCAAGACGAGGAGACGGCCCATGAAGACGATACCACTGACGGAGGTGCAGACCGATCTGCCGAAGTTCCTCCGCATGGCTGAGGACGAGGAGATTGTGATGACGGATGCGGGGCGGCCCGTGGGAATGTTGATCGGCTTCGACTCAGAAGACGATTGGTCCGATGTCCTGTTGGAGTCCGACCCGCGATTCCTCAAGCGTGTTGCCGCGGCCCGCGAAAGCCTTCGTCAGGGCAAGGGTGTCCGCCTCGAAGACTTTCCGTGGTGAGAATGAGTGACCTGTCGAACTGCGGCTCATGACGGCGAAACCAATGGACACCACCAAACAATTCACCGCTCTGCTCGACAACGCGACGCTCGGCAAAGTCGAGCGGATGCGGATGCTGCCGATGCGGCGTCGCACGAACCGCAGTCGCGGCGAGCATCTCGCCGGAAAGGGCGGGACGAGCACCGAGTTCAACGACTACCGCGACTATGTGGCGGGCGACGACATGCGGAACGTCGACTGGAATATTTTTGCTAGGCTGAACCGGCCGTATGTGAAGCAGTACCGCCACGAAGAAGAGATGCACGTGGTCGTGCTCGTCGATGCCTCAGCCTCGATGCAGTTCGGCGACAAGTTTGAGCGGGCCAAGCAACTGGCAGGCTGTTTCGCCGTGATGGGCCTGATGAACATCGAGAAGGTCAGCCTGTTTGCCTGCCAGCACGCGGGACAGACTCCGCTGATCTCGCCGCCGTGTACCGGGCGGATGAGCATGAAGCGAGTCTTCTCATTCTTGGAGTCGATTCCGCCGGGCGGCGACTTTCCGATTGAGTTGGCGGTCGAGGCGGTGCTCAAGCAGCATCGAGGGCGCGGGATCGCGGTGCTGCTCTCGGACTTCCTGACGTTCGGGGCGCTGGAGCGTCCGATGAACATGCTGTTCAGCGCGGGGCTGGAAGTGTTCGGGTTGCAGCTTCTCAGCGGCATCGAACTCAACCCGGAACTGACCGGCGATCTACGGTTCGTTGATTCCGAGAACGGCCACACGCTGGATGTCTCGTCGGTCGGCGATCTGCTCGGGTTTTATCACGAGCATCTCAATGGCCTGCAAGATCACCTTTCGGCGCTCTGCCGCCAGCGCAGCGGCCGGTTCATGTGCGTCGATTCCGCGACGCCGATCGACACGATCATGTTCGACTTGCTGAAGCGGAAGGGATGGGTGCAATGAGTGCGGAGCGAAGAAAAGGCCCCCTCACCCTAGCCCTCTCCCCCGAAGACGGGGGCGAGGGGACAAGGCCAAGACACCAGCAAAGGGGAGCCTCACGATGACGTTGCCCGGCTTCTCCTCGCTCATCAATGCCTGGTGGTTTCTGCTGCTGGTGCCGCTGATCGTCTTTTACTTTTTGAAGCTGAGGCGGCCGAGGGTCGATATGCCGTCGCTGGCCTTGTGGCGGCAGGTCATCAGCGATCAGCGGGTCAATTCGCCGTTCCAGAAGTTCAAACGAAATCTCTTGCTCCTGCTGCAGATTCTGTTGCTCTGTTGTCTCGTGCTGGGAGCGATGCAGCCGTATCTGTCGAGCGGGGCGCAGCGTGCTCAGTATCTGCCCGTGCTGATCGACACTTCGGCCAGCATGGCGGCGCTCGATGTGGCGGGAGGCAAGTCGCGGCTCGATGAGGCGAAGGAAAAGGTCGCCAAGCTGATCGACGACCTGCTGCCCGACCAGCGTCTCTGTTTGATTGCCGTCCATTCGTCAGCCCGCAAACTGACCGACTTCACCGACAACAAGCGGCTGCTGCGGGAAGCCCTCGCACAACTCGAAGTGCAGCATGTGTCGAGTCGCCTCGAAGACGGCTTTCAACTGGCGCAGGCGCTGTCGCGCGCCTTCCCGATCGAGTCGGTGATGTTGATCTCCGACGGCAACGTTCCCACCGACATCGAATTTGACCTGCCGTTCAAACTGAACTTCCAGCGGCTGAATGTCGGCGGTCCGAACATCGGGATCGTGGACTTCAACGCTCGTCGGTCAAAGTCGGGTTGGGATGTATTTGCTCGCATCGAGGGAACGAAGGACGCGAAGACTCTCGCCGAGTACGAGCTCTTCCAAAACGGACAGGCCTTCAAGCAGAACGAGCAGAGAACGATTTCAATCGAAGGTGGGAAGGCCGAGCGTCTCGTGTTCAAGGTTCCGACTGACATCGCCGTGTCACTCGAATTGAGAGTGAAGGCGGACGGATTCGATTCACTCGCGGCGGACAACGTCGCGTATCTGGACCTGCCGAAACCGAGGCCGCTTGCCGTGTACTGCCCGACTCAGATGGAGTCGTTCCGAAATGCACTCGACACGATCCCCGATCTCAATCTGTATCCGAGCGGCGATCCGACGCCGGCGGCCGTCGATCTGAAGTTTGCCGACGGACCGATCTCGTCGGGGCCGGAGGCGCGTGTGCTGTTCAACGTCGGGTACGTCCCCGACGACATCGCATCGCTGGTCGAGGTCGAAGGAGGTCTGGCCGAGATCGTGGACTGGCAGCGAACGGCTCCGCTGTTGCAGCACGTGCAACTGCTGGACGTGCAGATCGGCGATCAGCCCAAGCTGGCGAAGGGAATTGGCGAGCGGGACTTCGAGCTGGCGGGCTACGAGATTCTCGCGCAGTCGCGCACGGGGCCGCTGATCCTCGAAAAACCGAATGCGGCCGGGACCGAGTTTCAGTTCCTGTTTCATCCCGACCGCTCGTCGCTCGTGTACCGCGTGGGCTTTCCGATTCTGATCCAGAACGCGACGCAAGTCGCCCTGCAGCGCGCGGCCCTTTCGGAGGCGAAGGCGACTCCGACCGGATCGCTTCCGA
>JAYUFF010000929.1:0-3698 GCA_043738825.1 Schlesneria sp. | reverse complement strand
CGTGGCGGTGCATTGGTCGTCGTGAAGACACGGCCACGCCAAGCCGTGACCGTGGCACCCAAGCCCCACTTCTCAGGCGAGTTGCAGCGAATCGGCTTTTCAGTCAGTTTCCGAATTACGGAGTGCCTCGTCCCTGACGCTCGGGTAGCATGTGCGGGCGGTTCTCCGTGCGGTTTCACGTCAGGCGACCTCATCTCTGTTCGAGGCTTCGATCATGTCTCATCTTCGCTGTTGGGCGGTTGGTTGTGTGGCGGTGTTGTTCGTCGGCGGACTGGCAGCCGATCTGGTTGCGGCAGACCCCGGCCTGACGGCGGCGAGACGGGTCGCTCGCGAGGCCGAGCCCAAGTTGCTGGCCGGTCTGCACAAGCCGGTCAAGGCCGAGTGGTCCGACGTGCCAGTCGAGGAAGTGCTGATTTCGCTGGCCAAGACTGCGGGAGTCAACCTGTGGATTGATCGTGAGGCGTTGGCATCGAACGGCATTTCGCTCGACACGGTCGTCGATCTGCATCTCGGCGAGGCGACCGTCTGGCAGACGTTGCACTTCTTGCTGAAGCCGCTCCTGCTCGACTGGCATTGCTCCGACGGTCTGCTCGCGATCACGACTCAAGCCCGTGCAGATGAGATTCTCGTTACGCGGACTTACGACGTGCAGGCGACTGTGGCGGCGCTGGAACCACAACTCAAGAACCTCCCACCGCGCCTTCGCGCCCATTTTGGAGGAGGCGGTGGAGGCTATTGCGGTAGTGGGAACGCTGGAAATGGCGGCATGGGTGGTGGTGGAAACGCTGGCGGTGGCGGCGCTGCCGGTTTCTTTCGGATTCCCGACCCTGCCGAACCGGCGGCCGCTCCAACCTTCGTGCTGGCTCAGTTTGGTGGCGGCGGGTATGGCCCGGCGGGTCAAACCGGCCCCGGCATCTTGATCCGCAGCCAGTCGATCAAGGGGGAAGAGTTGCTCACCCAACTACTAATGGAATGTGTCGCTGCCAAGTGGGAACTAAGTGACGGTGAAGGAGGGGTGATCAGCCTCGGTCGCGGGCGGTTGATCGTGCGGCAGCAGTATCAGGTTCACTTCCAGATTCGGGAGCTGTTGCAGGCGGTGGAAGAGTTCGTCGTGCGCGGGACGAAGGTGAAATCGATCCTCGTCGCCCGGCCAGGTTATCCGCACGACGAAGACGCGGCGATCTTCAAACGACTCGCTGAACCTCAACTGGTCAACGCGAGGGATGTTCCGCTCACCGAGCCGCTCGGGCTGCTGGCGAGCCGATGCGGTATCCGACTGTGGATCGACAAAGGGTCACTGAACTCCGACGGTATCGCCCTCGATACACCGGTCACGCTCCGGCTGCACGGCACGTCGCTCGACACGGTGCTGCACAAGCTGCTCGATCCGCTGCTGCTGAGATTCGTGGTCGAAGAGGGAACGTTGGTCGTCACGACAGCGGCAAAGGCGGATGAAATGATGTCCACGCGCGTTTGCTTCACCGGCGACATCCCCGAAGCACACTCTGCATCCGACTTGTTGACGGCCATCCAAGAAGCAACCTCCGGGAAATGGGAACAGGTCGATGGCGAAGGGGGAACGCTGTGGAAGGCGGTGCCGGAGTGGCTCGTCGTTCGGCAGACTCAAGTTTGTCACTTGGAAACGGCGGAGTTGTTGGACGATCTCCGTCAGGCGGCGGTCGCGCCCGTCGAGGCCGCTGCACCCGAGTTCGAGTTGCGGCTGTATCCCGTGGCCGATGTGAAGGCCATCGCGGGCCTGATCGTTTCGCTCCCCAAACTCGTTCCGACGTGGGATGCCAAGCAGGGTTCCATTGATGCGTTGGGCCAAAGCCTCGCGATCAAACAGCCGGTCCTCGTGCATGAGCGGCTGGACGAAATCTTCTCGGCACTCAATCAAGCTCACGCGAGACTGAACCCGCCGCCGCCGAAGGTGGAACCCAAGCCTGCACCCACAGCAAAGTAGCCTCACCGGCCACCGTCGATGTTGAGGCTTTGCCCATTTCTGAATTCCCAACCGAAGCGAGTCTCACGCGAAGGCGCGGGGACGCGAAGGAAGAGAAGACGAGTGGGACTTTCAATTCTTTGCGCCTTCGCGTGAGATCGATGCCGATCAACACTCAAAGCCGAATTGTGAGCGGTTCGACCGGCCGATAGACTCTGCTGCGTTGGTTCTCCCGCCCGAATGCCCCGCCGTTGAGTTGCCCGCCATGTTTCGTCTGCTCCGGTTTGCGCTCTGCCTGTCGTTCGTAGTGACTCTGCCAACGTTGGCCTTTGCCGACGAAGCCGCTCGGCCATCGTTCGTCAACGACATCGAGCCGATTCTGACTCGGTACGGCTGCAATCAGGGAGCGTGTCACGGCAAGGGGGCGGGGCAGAACGGGTTTCGACTCTCGCTGCGAGGCTATGCGCCGGAACTCGATCACGGCTGGATCGTGAAGGAGCAGGAGGGGCGTCGTGTCAGCCTCGTCGTTCCCGAGGACAGTCTGCTATTGCGGAAGGCACTCGGTCAGGTGCCGCATGGTGGTGGCAAGGTCTTCTCGCCCGGATCAAAGGCGCACCAAATCCTGCTCGCGTGGTTGCAGGCCGGAGCACCGGAATCGGTGAAGGATGAGGCCCAGATTCGGAGCGTCGCCATCTCGACGGGCGACCGCGTGATGAAGGTTGGCGAGGAACTGCAACTCGCCGTGATGGCGAACTACTCGGATGGCTCGTCGCGCGACGTGACGTGGCTGACTCAATTCGCCTCCAACGACGCGGGCTTGGTTGAAGTCGATGCGAGTGGCAAGTCGAAGGTACTGCGCAGCGGTGAGACCGCAATCCGGGCGCACTATCAGGGTCAGGTGGCCGTCGTCGTGGTGACGGTGCCGTATGAGCGTTCGCTGAAAGAACCCCTCACCCTAACCCTCTCCCCGCAGAGCCGGGGCGAGGGGACACGAAGCAACTTCATCGACGAACACGTCTCCGCCAAGCTGGCCGCGCTGAACATTCCGGCATCGCGGCTCTCGACTGACGCGATGTTTCTGCGGCGCGTGTACCTCGACACGATTGGCACGTTGCCGACCGAGGACGAAGTGCGGGCGTTCGTCGCCGACGCGCGTGGCGACAAGAGGGCGAAGGTGATCGACGAACTGTTGCAGCGACCCGAGTTCGTCGACATGTGGACGATGCTGCTCGGCGATCTGTTCCAGAACCGGAAGGAACGCGATCACGACGTGCGCGGTACGAAGGGAGTGCGGGCGTTTCATCAATGGCTGCGCGAGCAGGTCGCAGCCAACCGACCGTGGAACGAACTGGCGCGGGCCGTCCTCACATCACAAGGGAACACCGACGAGCATCCCGAGATCGGCTACTACGTCGTCACGATCGGTGAGTTCCGCCAGACACAGCAGTCCGACGTGGTGGCCAGCGTCGCGCAGGCGTTTCTCGGTACGCGGATCGGCTGCGCGAAGTGTCACAACCATCCGCTGGAGAAGTACACGCAGGACGACTACTACCATTTCGCCGCGTTCTTCTCGCGAGTGGCGTTCGAGCGGCGCGAACCACAGAAGGGCGCGACCGAGTTGATGCAGGCGACCGAACATCAGCAGAACCAGCAGCGGCACCTCGCCAACTTGCAGAAGCAGCTTGCCGAGAAAGGAGCGGTCGTCAAACCCGAGAAGGAAGAGGAGCAGAAGCAACTCGAACAGCAACTCAATGAC
>JAYUFF010000928.1:0-9774 GCA_043738825.1 Schlesneria sp. | reverse complement strand
CACCACAATGCGTTGTGAGTTGGTGGGCAATGCCCACCCTACATTTTGTGAGCCGCCGTATTTGTTAGGCAAAGCCCCTTACGGCACACGGCTCGCCTAGAACATCTCGCTCATGACCGCGTGAAGTTGTTCAGCCGACAGCAGCTTGAGCATCCACAGTCATCATCCTCGCGCCGACTGCCAACGAACGAACTCACAAAATCCGAGCATGATTCAAAAGTCGCCAACTTCGCGACCGTCGTCGATGGTCGATAGGTCGCGATACAGTTGGATTTCGATGCCGTTGGAGATGAAGCGTACAACACCGTCGCCCATCAGGACGTGTGCGCCGCCGCTGTGCAAGCTTCCAAACCCCGTGGTCTCGGCCCGCTGGCCAGCGCCGGCGTTGAGCTTGACGCTGGTATCGGCGAAGGCCATCGCCAAACCGGCGGCCGTGGTGCAATCGGGAACTCCGATCAAGATGCCGTGCCCGACGGAGCCGACTTGAGAGTGCGCCGGTGTGTAACGCTCACCGACCACGAACACGTTGGCGGTGCCGTCTTTCATGTCACTGAGGCCGATATGGCTGTTCTGCCCGAAGACACCACCGAAGTTCTTCTGGTCGAGGTAGCGATGAGGTAGTGAGAACGTGCTGCCCGAGTTTCCGAGGCTGCCCGCGTTGACAAACGGCTCGGTCGCGGGAGGCTCACCGTTGGCGTTCGGCTTCAGGCCCCCGAACTCATGCTGGAGATAGCCCGCATTGCCGAAGTAGTTTGAACGTCCGAAGTGGTTCTTCCAATCGAACGTCCCCGGTGTGACCATGCCATCGACGACAGGACTCGTGCAGACGATGGCATGTTCGACGTGAGCCGGGCCTGGATCACTTGGGCAGCGAAGGCTGGCGTAAACCACGCTCAAATCGGGCGACTTTGGCAGCGACTGAAGTCCATTCGAGAATACACCGCAAACTTCGCTGTAGAACCGCGACGCGTCCAAGTACGGGGCGATCATCACCTCCCAACCCCAGCCGTGGTAAACGCCATCGACGCTCATCACGTATCCCGGCGGGAATGTCGTGACGAACGTGTCGTGATAGTTGTGCAGAGCCAACCCGATTTGCTTGAGTTGGTTCTTGCACTGCGTCCGCCGCGCCCCCTCGCGCGATCGCTGAACCGACGGAAGCAGCAATGCCAGCAGCACCGCGAGAATTGCCAACACGACGATCAGCTCGATTAACGTCAGCCCTCGGCGGCGAAGTGGTTGGTGCATGATTGGCTCCTCTGGAAGTGACCGGGCGATGGCGACGCTGGAGTGTCTGTTGTCGCTGATGACGTGGCGGACGATAGCAGTTGGAAATCACCAAGGTCAACAAGTAGGATTCGGCCGCGTCGCGCACCATGAGCGTCGAAGAGTTCCGCGCGCGGAGTGAGAAGTAACATGACCGGAATAGCACCTCGTCCGGAAGCAGGCCCGCGCATCGGTCGGCCAGTCGATGAACTCGACACGCCGACGTTGCTGCTGGACCGCGCCGCCTCGGATCGCAATCTCGCGAAGATGGCCGCGTACTTTCGGGACCGTTCCGCGAAGCTGCGTCCGCACTTCAAGAATCACAAGTGTGCGACGCTCGCCAAGCGGCAGCTTGCCGCCGGATCGGCCGTCGGCATCACGTGCGCGAAGTTGGGTGAGGCCGAAATCCTCGTCGATCACGGTGTCGGCAACGTGCTGATCGCCAATCAGGTGGTTGGTGAGGCCAAGGTCGCGCGACTGGCACGACTCGCCAAGCGGGCCTACGTCGCGGTCGCGGTCGATCACCTTGACCAAGCGGCGGCGATCTCCCGCGCGGCAACGTCCGTCGGTTGCACCGTTCACTTGCTGGTCGAGGTCGATATCGGCATGGGCCGTTGCGGAGTCGCTCCCGGCTCACCCGCGCTGGACCTCGCGCGACGGTTGGCCGATCTCCCCGGAGTCCGCTTCGCCGGATTGCAGGCGTATGAGGGGCACCTCGTCAATGTGCTCGATCGCGATGAAAGAACGAACCGCGCACGAGCGGCCATGCAGCAGGCGGTCGAGACTCGTCGCCTGATTGAAACGGCGGGCATCGCGGTCGGCTGCCTCAGCGGCTGTTCCAGCGCGACCTACGACAGCACGGGGACGCTGGAGGGAGTCGATGAAGTCCAAGCCGGAACCTACGCCACGATGGACCGGCAATACCGTCGCCTCGCGCCCGAGTTCGACCTCGCGCTGTCGGTGCTGGTCCGCGTGATCAGCCGCCCGACTTCCAACAAGGCGGTGCTGGATGTCGGTGTCAAAGGGGTCGGCAGCGAGTTCGGAGTCCCCTCCCTCCGCGACTTCCCCGCGACCGAGATCCCGTTCTTCCTCGCCGAAGAACATGCCGTCGTCCAGAACGTGCCGGACTGGCCCATTGGGCAGGTGCTGCACTTGATTCCGAGCCATGCCTGCACGACCTGCAATCTGCACCGCGAATTCGTCGTTCACGAAGACGGCGTCGTCGTCGATGTCTGGCCGATTGAGGCATCCGGAAAACTGTCGTGAGTGCGGGCGTGAGGCGGGTGAGCCGGGCGGTGTCAGCCCAAGGGTGCCGTCGTGAATTGGTGGTTACATTCCGGTCCCCTCTCCCCCGTCTTCGGGGGGAGAGGGGTAGGGTGAGGGGGCCGATTGGTCGAGAGACCCTGGAAGCGGGCGTGACTGACCGATCAAAACCACGAGCCGCAGGGATTCCAGCGAGTTCCGGCCTGAAGCAAAGCTCCCCTCACCCTAACCCTCTCCCCCCAAAGTCGGGCGGGAGAGGGGACAAGAACAGACGACCACCAATTCACGACGGCACCCACTGCCCAAGGGCACTGACATGACTTCGTAGCCACGCTCGCCAGAGTGTGGGAGCATCACAAGTGCCGCCGCAATCCCACGGTCTGGCGACCGTGGCTACCTAAAGTCAGTGCCATTGGGCTAGCGCCGTGCCGCCCACTCAAACTGACCCACTACCCTGCACTCGCGTCCCACGTTCGATGGCCCTGCACGAACGGGCGATGGAGTTGATCCCCGGCGCGACGCAACTCATCAGTCGCCGGCCGAATCGCGTGGCGTATGGAGTGTCGCCGGTGTATGCCGCTCGCGCGCAGGGGGCGCGGTTTGGGGATGTCGATGGGTTCGAGTACATCGACCGGATCAGCGGCGTCGGGTCGATCATCCTCGGATACGCCGACCCCGTGTTGGACGATGCCGTTGGCGAACAGGTCTCGAAGGGGACGGTGTACTCGGTCAACCACGAACGGGAAGTCGAACTGGCCGAGGAGTTGTACCGGTCGATACGGTGAGAGTCTTAAAAGCTGACGCGATGCACGGCTCTTCCCCGTTTCAAAGTAGGGTGGGACCAGCTCGCTTCGAGCGCCGGTCCACTATCAGGAAACATCGAGAATTGCTGGTGGGCCGGCGCGGCGAAGCGCCGCTGGTCCCACCTTACATTTTGTGCAACGTCAAACTGGACGGAGCCGTATGACGCGATGCCGACGCAATTGACAGACGCTCCCGTGGAAGACATTTTTACAATGACGGGGCCGACCTTCTCGGGTGTGTCTGAAGCCGGAATGTGCCATCATCTCGAATGACCCGACGGAAGCGACCGTCAGCGCCATCACCATCAGGAGCTTGCCATGACTCTGAAGTCCGTCCAGTTTGCGCGAGGCCGCGTCCTCGATCGTCGAGCGTTCCTGCGTGGGGCGGGCGTGTGTTTGTCGTTGCCGTTGCTGGATGCGATGACTCCCGCCTTTGGTCGCGAGAAAGACAAGCCTGATCAAGTGCCTCGGCGGATGGTCGCGATCGAGACGAACATGGGCATCCTGCCGCAGTTCTTTTTCCCCGAGAAAACCGGCCGTGATTACGCACTCAGTCCGTATCTGGAACGACTCGCGGCGCAGCGGAAGAACTTCACGGTGTTCTCCGGCGTGAGTCTGCCGGGTGTGACCGGAGCTCACGCGGCCGAGAAGTGCTTTCTGACCGGTACGCCTCATCCCGAACGGGGTGGGTTTCGCAATTGGGTCTCGCTCGACCAATACGCGGCTGAACACATCGGCAACCAGTCGCGCTATCCTTCGTTGGTGTTGGCCATGAGCAGCGAGGGCGGGCAGACGCTGAGTTTCACGCGCAGCGGCGCTCCAATCTCGGCCGAGCGCAGTCCCAAGAAGCTCTTTCAAACATTGTTCGTACAGGGCAATCCGGAGGAGGTCGCCACCAACGTCGAATCGCTGAAACAGGGACGCAGCATGCTCGACTTCGTCAGCGATCAGTCTCGCCGATTGAACCGCTCGCTCTCCAAATCGGATCAGCGCCGCATGGACCAGTACTACACGTCAGTCCGGGAATTGGAGCAGCGGCTGCACAGCTCCGAAGAGTGGGAATACAAGCCGAAGCCCGTCGTGACCGCGAAGGCTCCCGAGGACATCGACGACGCGAAGGCGTTCGTGCAGAAGACGCGGCTCATGTTTGAGGTCATGAAGCTCGCGCTGGAGACCGACTCGACGCGGCTGATCTCGCTCTTCATCGACACGACCGTGATTCACAACATCACGCATCATGGCAACCGTCCCGAAGTGCTCGACGAACTGCGCGGCCACGAGGAACAGCAGTTCGATGCGCTCGGCAGCTTCCTCACCGCGCTGAGCGACACGCAGGAGGGGGGCCAATCGCTGCTCGACCGAACGATGGTGCTGTATGGCACCTGCATGGGGAGCGCGAACTCGCACTCGAACGTGAACCTCCCGACGTTGCTCGCCGGCGGCGGATTCAAGCACGGTCAACACCTGGCCTTCGACTCGCAGAACAACTATCCGCTGACCAACCTGTATCTCTCGATGCTCCAGCGCCTCGGGATCGAGACGAACGAGTTCTCGACCTCGAAGGGCACGATGACCGGATTGGAGATGGCGTGAGTCACAGAATCGTGTGGCACAGAATCGTGATTTTGTGCCACATGATTTTGTAAGTCAGGAGTCCAGCAATGCCGGTTCGTACTTCTGTGCCGATTCAAACCTTCGACCAGGAAGCCTTTCATCAGATCGACAAACGAGTGACGGGGATTGCCTTTGACATACACAATCAGTTTGGCCGGTATCTCGACGAGCGGTTGTACCAGCGAGAACTCACGCGGCGCTGCCGGACCATCGGATTTGCGGTCGAGCCGGAACTGCACATCACCGTGAGTCTCGACGACTTCAGCAAGGACTACTACGCGGACCATCTCGTGAATGGGGGAGTCATCATCGAAACCAAGGCCGCTGCATCGCTGAGTCCCGCTCATCAGGGCCAGACATTGAACTATCTTTTTCTTTGCGGATTGCAGCATGCGACATTACTCAACTTCCGCACTGAGCGCGTCCAGCACGAGTTCGTTTCCACGCGACTGACTCGCGTTGACCGGTCTCGATTCACGGTGACCGACGGCGATTGGAAGGCTCATGCACCGGGATGCGACCGGCTACGAGACCTCATGCTGAGATTGTTGACCGAATGGGGGGCTTATCTCGATCCCATCCTTTATCGGGACGCTCTGACTCATTTCCTCGGCGGCGAAGAACGGGTCGTTCGAGAAGTCTGCGTGCAGTCGGCCGGCGAAAGCATCGGGACTCAGAAAATGCACCTGCTGGCCGACGACATCGCCTTTTCGGTCACGACTTCAACGCATCGTCCAGAATCTGTGTTCGAACATCAACAACGATATCTGAGGCACACTCACCTGCGGGCCATCCAATGGATCAACCTCAATCACAATCAAGTCGAACTGAGAACGATCGAACGACAATGAATCCAAACCTCAAGGCGAACAGTCACAGAATCATGTGGTACAGAATCATGTTTATGATTTTGTGCCTCATAATTCTGTCTACTCCGGCAACAGCGCAGCCGACCGAGTTCTTCAAAACGTATTGCTACGAGTGCCATGATGCGGTCACTCACGAGGGCGGTCTCGATCTGACTGCGCTGAAGCTCGATCATGCGAACGCAGACAGCTTCGCACGCTGGGTGAAGATTCATGATCGCATCGAGTCGGGTGAGATGCCGCCGAAGAAGAGCCAGCGTCCGCCGATGGCCGAGACTGCGGCCGTCTCGAAGCAGTTGCAGCAGTCGCTCATCGCTGTCGAGCAAACACGGCTTGAGGTGGCGGGGCGGACGGGGTTGCGGCGGCTGACTCGGGCCGAGTACGAGAACACCGTGCGCGACTTGCTCGATCTTCCCGGCATCGCGCTGCAGAGCAGTCTGCCGGCCGATGGATCGGCACATGGCTTCGACAAGAACAGCGACGCGCTCGACATCTCGCACGTCAACCTGGCGAAGTATGTCGAAGCCGCCGACCACGCGCTCGATCTGGCCATCGCCACTCAGCCGAAGCCGCCCGCGTCGGTCAACCAGCGGATTTCGCTGGCGACACAATACATCGTCCAAGTCATTCTCTTGAACGGCGACGCGGTCCTGTTGAAGGACAAGCAGCCCGATCCCAACTTTCCGCCGGCCGGTGAACAGGGGCACATCGATCACGGTGCTCACAATCGGGTGAAGTCGTTTTCCGAGACGAGTTCCGTGGGCGTCTTCCGCCACGAAGACGAATCGTTCAACCCGTACTTTCAGGAGTTCGCGACGCTGTA
Source organism: Schlesneria sp. (assembly GCA_043738825.1). Taxonomy (GTDB): domain Bacteria; phylum Planctomycetota; class Planctomycetia; order Planctomycetales; family Planctomycetaceae; genus Schlesneria. The sequence continues at coordinate 3,139 of JAYUFF010000928.1, read as the reverse complement.
TCCGGGCCGGTACCGCATCCGCGCATCGTTCTGGAGCTTTGGTTGGGACAAGGGCCAGGTGTTGCCGTCGCGAGGCACCGAAGCCGCGAGACTCTCGGCGGTCCAACTGACGGAGAACGGTCGCGGCGGCGGACATCCCAGTTCCGTGCTGGGCTATTACGACGCTCCGTCGCTCGCCCCCAAGGTGCATGAATTCGTGACGTGGTTGAATTTCAAAGAGACGCTCGGCTTCAACGCGGCCTCGCTGGCACCGGTCCACAACTACAACCGCAAGGGACGCGCGATGGCCTTCACCGGGCCGGGCCTCAGTTGCGATTGGCTCGAAGTGGAAGGTCCGTTGCACGATGTCTGGCCGCCGCGAAGTCATCGCGCGCTGTTTGGCGAACTGCCCCTCGTCGAGTTCAAGCCCGCCGATCAACCCGGCATCCGCGCTCCACGGCGGAAGCAGGTCCGACAAGAAATCATCGGGGCCAAAAACAAGGTTGATCCTGCCACCGGCGTCTGGACGGTGAAGAGTGAGCAGCCTCTCGCCGATGCGAATCGTTTGCTCGCCGCGTTTCTGCCGCAGGCATTTCGCCGTCCGGTCGATGCCGAAACACGTCAGGCTTACGTCGCGAAGGTGGACGAGCGATTGAAGGCCGGAGACGGCTTTGAGTCGGCGATGCGCTGGGCCTATCGCGCCGCGCTCTGTTCGCCCGACTTCCTCTATCACGTCGAACCCGCCGGTCAACTCGATGACCATGCGCTGGCGTGCCGACTGTCGTACCTCTTCTGGAACTCCCTGCCGGACGACGAGCTGTCCAAGCTGGCTGAGTCCGGCAAGCTCCACACTCCCGAAGTGCTCCGCGTCGAGGTGGATCGCCTGCTGAAAAACCCGAAGTCGCAGCGGTTCATCGAAGACTTCCTCGGGCAATGGCTGCGTCTGCGGCAGATCGCCGCCAACGATCCCGATCGCAAACTGTACCCCGAGTTCAATCCCTACCTGCAAGATTCGATGGTCGCCGAAACGCGCGCGTACTTTCGCGAGCTGATCGAGCAAAACCTCGACGCCAGCCACATCGTGCGCTCCGACTTTGCGATGCTGAACGAAAAGCTCGCCACTCATTACGGAGTGCCGGATGTCAGCGGCCCCGCCATTCGGCGAGTGAAGCTGCCCGCCGATTGCCCGCGCGGCGGCTTCCTGACTCAGGCTTCGATCCTGAAGATCACCGCCAACGGAACGACGACTTCACCCGTGCCACGCGGCGCGTTCGTGATGGCGCGACTGCTCGGCCAACCGCCCGATCCGCCGCCGGCAAACGTCGCCGCCGTCGAACCCGATGTTCGCGGAGCAACGACGATTCGCGAGCAGCTCGACAAGCACCGCAACCACGCGGCCTGTGCGGGCTGCCACGCAAAGATGGACCCGCCCGGCTTCGCGCTCGAATCCTTCGACGTGATCGGCGGCCTGCGGACCCGTTATCGCTCGATCGGCGACGGTGAGCCGGCCCCGCGCGGCTCGATCGATCCGTTCATCGGCATCAGCTTCAAACTCGGCCCGCCGGTCGATCCGTCGGGCACTCTTCCCGATGAGCGGACCTTCAAATGCATCACCGAGTTTCAGGCGTTGCTCGCGGCAGATTCGGCGCGCCTACTCAAGAACCTCACGCAGCAGTTCGCGATTTACGGCACCGGTCGAGACATCACCTTCAGCGACCGTGAGCAGATCGCCGCGATTGTTGACCGCACTCAAAAGAACGGCGGCGGTATTCGCACACTGATCCACGAATTGATTCAGAGCAGCCTCTTCCAGACTCGGTGAGATTCATCACGCACAGAATCATGGATCACAGAATCATAAATTCAGAAATCATGAACACAGAATCGAGAGCAATATGAAACTCAACCTGGTCCGTCGGCTGCTGGCACTTCATGATTTTGTACCCATGATTCTGTGCCTCTTCGCCGCAACAGTCGCCAGCGCCACCGAGCCTCAACCCGTCACGCACCGGGTCACCGGACTGTTCTCTGCGGATCGACAGGACGATCTGCGTGAGGTCATCAAAAACCATCTGCCGGAAGTGAAGCTCGTCAGCATCGACGATCAGACTTCGGAAGTCGTCTTCATTTACGACGCCGACAAGCTCTTCAACAGCCCCCAGCCGGAGCAGATCGCCGAACGCTTCGACAATCTGCTCCGGACTCATTCCCAGGGGACGTTCGGCATCAGACCCGTCTGCACGATCCCCAAGGACAAACTAAAGCGGATCGAAATCTCCGTCGTCGGCCTCGACTGCAAAGGCTGCTGTCTGGCTGCCTATGAAGCGATCTACAAGATCGAGGGCGTCGAACAGGCGACCGCCAGTTTCAAGGAGGGCCTCGTCACCGCGCTCATCAATCCCGAACTGGTCGATCGCGCCGCGCTGGAGGAGGCGTTGAAAAAGAAGGGCGTCACGTTGATGGCCCCCTGATTCGACAGCACCGCCGAGCCGAAAGAGGACTTTGCCTGGCCAGTTGCGGCGGAGAATTTCGGACGGTTTGACGAGGCCGCCTTCCAGCCGCAACCAAAGTCGCCTTCATCGCAGGGCCATCGCCTTGTTGAATCCGGGGTATTGGGTGCCACGGTCACGGAGCCTCGACGTGGCCGTGAGATGGGGCAACAGCCTTCACGTCCTCGCACGGCTACGTTGAGACTCCGTGACCGTGGCACCCCAACTTGAAACAGGCGATGGCCCTGCCTTCATCGCTCCGCGTGAAGTGAGCCGATTGTGAGTGGCGATCTGCAATGAAAGGGTTTGTTTTCCGGGTGCCACGGTCACGGCTTTGCCTGGCCGTGCTGCTGTATGTAGCGAAGCCACGGCCACACACCGCCGTGACAGGCACCCGGCCTCACTCGCAATCGGTTGTTGAGGGACTCATTCTCGGGGGTGGCCCGACTTGTCTCAAGCCGGGAGTCGCTGGCCCAAGAAACCTCAGACAGACGTTCAATGGAGTTCAAAGCTGGGTACTTGATCGACGTTCCCACTGAGGTTTCTTGTGCTGCGCACCCCGCTTGAAGCAAGCCTTGAACTTACCCACATTTTTACAAGGTTTGCCAGTGTCGGTTCGCGGTGGCGGTTGTGTCTGACTTGTTTGGTGGCTTGGGGTTGCGTGTGTTGAG
>JAYUFF010000927.1:0-3702 GCA_043738825.1 Schlesneria sp. | reverse complement strand
TCGGAGCCGGGCTGGTACGAACGGTCGATGACTTCGGCCATCTCGGCGATCGGCCCTCGCATCCCGAGTTGCTCGACGAACTGGCGGCCCGCTTCGTCACAGAGGGCTGGTCGGTCAAGAAGTTGATCCGTCACATCGTTCTCTCGCAGACGTTTCAGTTGGCGAGCGAGCCGTCGGCGATGGCTCGCGAACTCGATCCCGACAACCGGCTGCTTCAGCATTATTCGGCGCGACGCCTCGAAGCCGAGGCGATTCGAGACGCGATCCTCGCCACGTCGGGACGGCTCGACGCGACGCCGTTCGGCCCCAGCGTGCAGCCCTTCCGCGACCAGTCGAATGCCGATCGCCGCCTCTTCGCCGGACCGCTCGATGGCGCGGGCCGACGGAGTGTCTACATCAAGAACAACCTGATGGAGTCGCCTCAGTTTTTGGGAGCCTTCAACTTCCCCGGCGGCAAGGTGACGACGGGCCGCCGCGACGTAACCAACGTCCCCGCGCAGGCCCTCGCGCTCCTGAACGATCCGTTCGTCCTGCAACAAGCGGATGTTTGGGCACGCCGATTGATCGAGCGCACCGAGCCGTCAGTCGCTGCCCGTATCGACGCAATGTTCCTGACAGCTCTCAGCCGCTCGCCTCGTGAGGAAGAACGCAACCGCTTCACTCAAGTCATCAACCAACTCGCCGAGTTGCATCAGGTTCCCAGCGACCAGATTCTTCAAAGCCACTCCGTCTGGAAGGACGCCGCCCACGCGATGTTCAACCTGCGCGAGTTCATTTACATTCCATAACCCGATGCGAGAGGATTCAGATGTGAAGAACGCTGTAAGGCTCCGCCTAAAACCAAAGTAGCCATCATCGCTCCGCGTGATGAGCCTTTTGAAATTAGATGTCCGTTTGTGAAAGGCTCATCACGCAGAGCGATGATGGCTACTTTAAGACATCTCCAAAACCTGACTCGCGCAAAACTACTTTTCACAAAGAATTGGGCTATCACCACGCCCGATCCCGACCTTTCCGCAACGATTCATCCCAGGGCCTGACTGCACCCGGTTCGCTCAAGTCCCACGGTTATTGAGTATCCATCCTCTCGAATCGACTGAACTATGACAGACTCACCTCGACGCTTAACCTGTTGTCCCGGTCGTATCACTCCACCTCTGTCTCGTCGCGCGATGCTTTCTGCGTCGGCGAATGGATTCGGGATGCTGGCTCTGTCGGGATTGATGGGCCAGCCCGCGCGAGCGACTGCTGTGGGCGGAGCCTCTGCGGTGGGGCCGCATTTCGCGCCGAAGGTGAAGAATGTCATCTTCTGTTTCATGGACGGCGGGGTCTCGCACGTCGATTCGTTTGATCCGAAGACGAAGCTGGTCGAGGTCGATGGCCAGGTGGCCGAATCCAAGAATCCGACGGCCAATGCGAACCGGAAGTGGCTCAAGAGTCCGTGGGAGTTCAAACAGCACGGCCAGTGCGGGATGCCGGTCAGCAGTTTGTTTCCGCACATCGCCGGGTGTGCCGATGATCTGGCGGTCATTCGGTCGATGAAGGCCGACCTGCCGATTCACTCGACGGGCGTGTTGCGGCTGCACACGGGATCGAACAACGCGGGCAAGCCGAGTCTCGGCGCGTGGACCACGTATGGCCTGGGGACCGAAAGCCAGAACCTGCCTGGCTTCGTCGTGCTCAGTTTTGGAGTCGTCCCGTGCGGCGGACTCGAAAACTATTCGAGCGGCTTCCTTCCCGCGAGCCATCAGGCCAGCTTCTTCCGCGTGGAGGGGCCGCCGATCGAGAACATCATCGCGGCCGACAAGGACTCGCGCGTGCAGCGGGCCAAGCTGGGGTTGCTGCGCGATCAGGACTCGGCCTTCTCGCGCACACTCGGTGGCGATGACGACATTGACTCGGCGATCCGCAACTACGAGATGGCCTATCGGATGCAGTCGCTGGTCCCCGACGTGCTGGCCGTCGAGCGCGAGACCGCCGCGACGCAGATGCTGTACGGAATCGACTCGAAGGTGCCGTCGCAGCGGCTCTACGGCATGCAGTGCCTGCGCGCGCGGCGGCTGATCGAGGCGGGAGTGCGATTCGTCGAGATCACCTGCCCGCCGGGAGCCTCCAACGGAACGTGGGACCAGCACGGGGCGCTCAAGTCGGGTCACGAGAAGAATGCGCTCGACACCGATCAGGCGATCGCGGGGCTGATCCGCGACCTGAAGCAGCGCGGCCTGTTCGACGAAACGCTGATCCTGTGGGCGGGTGAGTTCGGCCGCACGCCGCACTCAGCGGGCCGCGACGGTCGCGACCATCACCCAGAGGGCTTTTCCGTCTGGCTGGCCGGAGGCGGCGTGAAGGGAGGCACGGTCTACGGAGCCACGGACGAACTGGGCATGCACGCCACCGAGAACATCTGCAACTTCCACGATCTGCACGCGACGATCCTCCACCTGCTGGGCCTCGACCACGAACGCCTCACCTTCCGCTTCGGAGGCCGCGACCACCGCCTGACCGACGTGCATGGACATGTGGTGAACGAGATTCTCACGTGAGGAGATTGGCGGCGGGTGGCGGGGGACATCATTTGGGTGGCCGGGGTTGGAGCGCTTGAACTTACCCACATCTTTGGTTCATTGCGACGAATCCTCTGATGGCGAGGAGGAGTTTGTCGAGGCCTCGCCAGAGGGTGAGCCAGCCGGGGTCGCCGTCACGCTTTCGCATGAGGAAGCCGCCGAGGCCGGCGAGGTGGCGGAAGAAGTCGCGGACCGTGGTCAACTTTCGTTTGCGCAGCGCGCCGAGCATCTTCAGCCAGATGGCCGGGACGACTCGGGCGGCGGGAAGATCGGGCGTGGTGGTGGCGACCGTTTTCAGTTGCAACAGGCGGACGGCCAGCACACAGGTGAAGCCCGCGACCGCTTCGAGGCGATGGGCTTCCATGAACTGCCGCGATTCGAGGCGGCAGCCGGTCTTGATCGCCTTGTGGAATTCTTCGATGAGCCAGCGGCGTTCGTAGTACTCGATGATCTGCCACGCTTCCTCGAATGACATCACGGGGAGCGAGGTCCACCAGACCCAATGGAGCGGAGTAACGCCCTTCGGCGGATCGACCTCGCGCGTTTCGACGACCCCTTGCGTCAGTTCTTGGAAGCCGATCTGGCGCTGGCATTTCGTCCGCCGTTTGGGACGGCGAATGGTCACGCGCGCGAAGCGGACTTGCATTCGGGCCGTTCTCGCCTCGTGGTCTTTCGTCGCGCCGACCGACAACTCGTACGTTCCGGAGAGCGGTTGCTTCGTGAGTGCCGCGCGCAGTGACAGACGCATGACACCGTCACGTTCACCGGCCTCTTCCACGACACGATGCAACTGCGCAGCGCGAATCACCCAGTCGGTGCGCTGCTCGCGGCAGTGGCAGAACACATCGAGGTTGTCGGCACCGCGATCGAAGACGTGAACGAAGCGGACTCCTTCGGCGGGCGGTCCGACCAGATCGACCACGCGGCCCCAGACCTCGGATTCGCGCGACCGTTGCAGCGCCCGGTACGAGTTCTCGTGCTTCGGGGCGGGCTGTCGATAAAACAACTCTTGCCCCGCCAGCCCGAGAATCTCACCGCCGGCCGCAGCGACCATCATCGAACTGTGCAGGAAGAAGCCGAGGCCGTATCCATCCCCCGTCGGCCCCAACCCCCGGACCGACCGACGAATACCAAAATC
>JAYUFF010000926.1:0-9776 GCA_043738825.1 Schlesneria sp. | reverse complement strand
ATCTGGGGATGGCGAGTTACGATCCCATCCAGGGGACGCGCACGGTGATTGGATCGAACTGGATCACGCGCTGGTGTTCGTACTTCAATTTCGAGTTGTTCGTGCATGGCCCCCATCACCGTTTTCCCCGAGCACCGCACAATCAGTTGTCAGCGCGACTGAACGAGTATCTGCGACAGCGCCCGGACACCGTTGTGCCTCTGTTTTCCACTTACCTCGCGGCCTTGTTCGACATGCTGCCCTGTTTGGTGCGAAACCCCGGAATCGGCGTGAACGTCGGCGGCCAGGTGCAGTATCGTCACCAGCGCGGCGTGGAGAACTTTGCCAGCGAAGTGGACGTGCCCATGACCAGCGATGAGTCGCGTCAAGTGGCGTGACGGTCGTCGCCCTTGGCCTTCGACAAATCAAAACGACGTGAACCCTCGCCAAATGGCGAAGTTTATTGAAGTGACACCATGCCGAAAGCGGCCCCTGCGACTCGCATCTTCGACTACGCCGCGTTCTGGCAGTACTACCAGTCCCAACATCTGAGTCCCGTCAACCGGGCCTTGCACTGTATCGGGACATGCGGGAGTGCGATCTGCCTCGGACTCGCGGCGTTTCTGTCGTGGAAGTGGCTGCTCGCCGCCTTTATCTGTGGATACGGGATCGCGTGGCTCGGCCATCTCTTCATTGAGAAGAACAGACCTGTCACGTTTGCTTACCCGATTTGGTCGCTGCGAGCGGACTACCACATGGTCGCACTGATGCTCACAGGTTGGGCAAGGCTCAAGTAGATCTACAAATGTGTCCCTGCAAAACCGCAGCGACGGCGACAACTGCAATCTCACGGAGGAGATTCAATGACCACCACGGTTGGCTTACGAACGCAAAGAGTTTTTTTGGGAGCTGTCGCCGGTTGCCTGATGCTCGCCAGCAACGTGGGGGGGCAATCGAATCAGCCCGCCGTTCCCACAGGACAGGCCGTCGCTCCCGGACAGTTTGTCAACCGCCTCTATCGCGACGACGAGGGCGAGCACAAGTACGTGGTGTTCGTCCCGGCCGGTTACACGTCCGCGAAACGCTGGCCGGTCATCATGTATCTTCACGGAGCATGCAGTCGGGGCACAGACGGTCGAGCACAGTTGGTCTCGGGATTGGCACCGGCCGTCCGGTTGCGTGCGGCCACTTTTCCATTCTTGGTTGTGTTCCCCCAGTGCGAGAATACTCAAAGCCGCCTGCAAGGGGGTTGGACTGATGAACCGGCCGATGGAGAGCGGGCACTGCGCATCCTGGACGCCGTCGAACGCGACTACAGCATCGATCAAGGCCGCGAGATTTTGATGGGCGGTTCGATGGGCGGAACCGGAGCGTGGGAAATCGCCTCGCGCACGCCCGATCGCTGGTCGGCACTCGTCCCGCTGGCGGCCTCGGGGAGATCCGAACAGGCCGCGAAGGTGGCCAAGATTCCCGTCTGGGCTTTTCATACGACGGGCGATCCGTTCGTTCCCGTCAGCGTCGCGCGCGGTCTGGTGGCGACTGTTCGCGCGGAGGGGGGACGAGCCTTTCTCACCGAGGTGCCTCGCGACGGACACGACAACAGCGGCCTGACCTTCACGCAGCAGGCTTTGCACGATTGGATGCTCGATCCGACGAAGGATCCCCAACTCAATCTGACGTGGGAGAAACCGGCCGGCTATACGAGCGGGATCGAGGAAGAAGTGCCGTTCGTGCCGGGGGCCGAGGTGTCGCAGGCGATCCGGCTGCGCGTCTGCAACGACGTGCTGGAGTCGCTGGCGTACGCGCTGCCGCAACTCATGTCAACTCGCCCGCTGGCGGCCTATGTGCCGAGTGTGCAGCGAACGACCAAGATCGGTTTCCTGCCCTTTGAGGTCGCGCTGTCCGGCCTGCACTTTCAGGGACACCTCGAACGGGCGCGTCTGGTCACCCAGGCTCCAGATCGACTGCTCGTGCAGTTGGGGCTGCGGAACATGACGCTGACCGTGTCGAACTCGCAGTTCAATGGCAAGCTGTTGGTGTCGGGCTCGGCCGGTCCGATGCACGTGGTGATCGGGCATCGCGCGCCGGTCTGGTTGAGCGTCGCCGTCCGTCCGCGAGTGGAGAATCGCCGACTGAGGTTCGACGTGGTCGGTACGGACTTTCAAATTCCGTCGGACAACTGGTACGTGACCGAGCCGACGGGAGTCCATGTGCGCGGAATGCCGTTTCTGAACGGACGAGTGGCCGACGGGATGGTCGAGGGCGTGTACTCGCGCAAGGGCGAGATCGAACGTCAGGTGCTGGCCACGGTGCCACGTCTGGTCCAGAGGTTGGAGACGCAACTCGACGAACAGTTCGCCAAGACCATTCTGGTCGGCCAGATTCCGATGCCGATCTGGCAACCGCGTCTGCAGTCCTGGCCGGAACAGGTGGCCATCGACGAGCACGGCCTGACCCTTGTGATGGGCACGACCCTCGCGGTACTGGGGCACCCTTCCAAAGAGTTCCAAGTCCGACGGTACGAACCGACCTCGCCGGTTCGATCCGCGCCGATCCAGTCGGGAACCGAGGTCGCATTGTCGGAGCAAATCCTTCCGGCCTGGACCGAACTCATCGTGGCGGGCCATGTGAATCGCTTCAATGCGATGGACTTCAACCTGAAAGAGTTCGTCACGCTCACCGATCGCGAGTTTATCGAGCAGGCGATCCCCGACTTGAAGCGGTTCGGCGGCCGGTTTGAAGCCAATGTCGAGTTTGTGTTGATGGAGCCGATTCATCTGGAAGACATCCCAAAACCAAAGGCCTCCTCTCCAGACGACACGCTGCAGTCTCAGACCGGTTTCGCGCTGTCGTTCCCCCAAATGCGAACGGCGATCTCGACGCGACAACCCGGCGAGCGGCGGTGGACGCCTTGCGTCGATGTCGATTTACAGGTCGGCCGCGACTACGAACTGCAGTTGACTCACGGTGGCTTCGCGGCTCGGGGCACACGACTCACCTCGACATCGGACCTGCGTTTTGAAGCGACGGGACGATTTGCCGCAGGCTACGAGCCGCAAACCAAAGAGATCGATCTGGATCGTCTGGTCTCGCAGATCACGTCGGCCCGACTGGAAGCGCAGCGACACGCAGCGGGCAAACTGGTTCCCATGGATGACTTCGTACTGGCCGGCGTGCCATTGCGATTGGAAGACCTCGCTCGGGAAGACCGTTATCTCGTGTTTCGGCATCGCGTGCCCGCGATCCGCATGACGAACGACACGCAGGAACCGCTGACTTATGAAACGCGCGGTCCGTTGAGCGACTGGAGCCAGCCGCGAACGCTGCCCCCCGGCGAACACCATGAGTATCGTGTGCCATACCCGCTCACATGGCGACGCCGCCTGCCCGCCACGACCTTGATCTACACATTGCCATTGGGCCGAGAAGCGTCCTTCCGCGACGATCCCAGTCCGGGGCTGGTGCTCGTGAAGGACGAGATCGAAGTTCTCGAAAAAGTCTCCTCACGCGAAACCGGCGCGGCTCACTGAGTCGCCTCGAATCAGTGGCCTTGCCGTTGGAGGCTCGGGCCGAAACGGAGTTCGATGTTGGTGGATTGGCCGCTGAGCATGATGCGGCCGGTGGTCGCGTCGTAATCGGCGGCGAGGAGGCGGTCGTAGGGCAGGTTCTCGCGGTAGCCGATGGTTTCACCGGTGAGGCCGCTCAGAACTTCCACGGTCAGGCTTTGCTTGTCCGTGTTTTGGCGATCCTTCACGATGCTGACCGCGACCAGGAACGGGACTTTGCTGCGCGGGAACTGCAACACGGTGCGATAGGGGATTGACCGCTTCCACTGCAATTGGCCGGTGGCTCGATCAAACGCGTAGATGTCGTCCCGCAGGTGGGCCCCCGGCAGCGGTGAGTCGATCAGGGCCTGGTTGAAATTCGTCGTGATCGCGGTCGGCATCTGCCTCTGCAAGTTGACGTAGTACCGCTCGTGATCGGACAAGACGCGAGGGGTTCCGAAGTTTTTGAGTTCGGATTCGTCGAGCGACACGTCGAGTTTCCGCAGACCGCGCGGGACATCGAAGACCTTGATCTCGCCATTGGTTCCGAAGAGTGCGAACTCGCCATGACCGAGCGGGTACGTCAGCACTCGATCACCAACCGGTTCGCTGACATCGGGAGCCTCCTTCAGCAGATCGAGGATTTGCAGACGGCGGCCCTCGGGCGCATCGACGATTCCGACGACGTGGCGTCCGAACGCCGCCTGCCACTGACGCGGATCGAAGCCGGGGCGAACCGTCTTGAGGGCGCGGCCGGTGGAGGTCTCGAAGACCTCATACGTCGTGCGGTCGGAACTCTGCACGGCCAGCGCGAACTGATCGCCCACAATTTCCAAACGCAGGTTCGACGGAATCTCGTGCGAGTTGATCGACAGCGTGCGCTGCCAGAGCAGTTCGCCATCGAGCGGGTCCACCACGTAGAGCCGATTGCGCCACAAGAATGAGGCGAAACTCGGCCCGCTCAGTCCGGCAAAGGTGATACTCTGGCGATCCTTCAAGTCGGGCGGCAGTTGTTTCCAGACCGGTTCCTCATCGGCAAGCTGCATCGTTGAGAACCCGATCACGCCACCCGACAAACCGAGCGGGATCAGGTGTCCCATCGAGGGCAACTTGTCAACCGACGGCCAGCGATTCAAAGTCGGGATGCGCACCGCACCGCGCGGCAGCGCTGTGCGACGATCGAACACGGTCACGACTTGTTGAGTCCCCGCTCCCCGCTCGGTCGTGGTGAACACGAACTCGCACGGTTGTTCGGGCAACTTGCCGACTTGGCGACTGAAGGAACCGGCGCGCTCGGGAACGAATCGCCCCAGTTCGTTGGGCGAGTCTTCCTCAAAGCCGGGTTGCTGAACGAAACCCGAGTCGGCGGGAGACTCGATGATCTGTACCCGGTCCACATTCCAAGCCAGACGCTGCGAGCGTTGCCAGGCTTGCCGCGCGGGCTGATGCGGCGCGAGACGAGCCACGTACTCGGCCCCCGTCAATCCCTCGGGCAGCTTGACGCGAGCGAACTCCGTCGCGAGTGAGTCCAACTGTTCCGCCGCTTCGTCGAGGAAGCCGGCTCGCTCCCACAGTTCACTCAGTCTGGCAGCAGCTTCGGCCGCCGAGACGGGATCGTCCGACAGCCTGTTCCGCAACCACAACGTCTCGGCCGATTGAGACTCACCACTTTCGACGAGCTTCGCTGCGAGGCTCGCTCGCACCGGTCGCGCCAGCACATCGTCATCGAAGGCTCGCACGAATCGCCGTTGTTCGGCCGGTTCATTCACCGCAAGGGCGTGAGCATGCCATTCCCGTTGTCGTCGGAGAATCGGTTCATCGCGCGCGGCCCTCCCCTGCAACAGACGGTTCCACACCGCAGGCGACAGGGACCACTGCGCGTCCTCGGACGGCGTGTACATCAAACCCGACGGCAGGCGGTAGATCCCTGCGACGAATCCAACAGCCTGCCCGTCGCCGACAGCTTGCGGAAGGTGATGGAAGCGGGACGCGAGAAGCTGGAACCGTTCGGCCGGTGTCTCGATCAATCGTTCGAGCAGATCCCAGTCCGTGGACGACGGCGGATCCGATCTGCTCAGCCTCGCCAACAGCAACGGCTTCAATTGTCCGCTCGCCCGAATCCGTTGCGAGTCCGGTAGCTCACGGGCCAGCACGCTGCGCAGCCTGCGTTCCGCAGCAGCCATCTGACCGCCCGCCAGATCGACTTCAGCGAGGATCAATTCTCGTTCGGCTTCGGTTCGACGTGAGGCCGTCGGCGAATCGAGTTCGGCCTTGACCTTGTGAGTCTGCGGGAAGGCGATCAACTCGCGATGACTCAGCGAAAAGACGTGGCCTCCATCCGCGATGAGGTGCCCGAGCGGAACCTCACTGCGCGGGATCGAACTCCCCACATCCCGGCCCGTGGCCATGTCGAGCGTCGCCAACCGCCCGCCCTCCAAGGGAAGAACGTAACGATCACCCAAACAAATCCCGCGCCCGGCAGGCTGTCCCGTCGGACTGCTCCAGAGTTCACTGCCATCGACGAGTGACAGGCAACGACAACTCTGGCGTCCAACCACCAGCACCCTTCCCTCCACGATGTTGCCCACGAATTCACCATCGCGCCTCGGGTTGGTCCACAGACTCTGGCCGGTCATCAAATCGAGGCAATGAACTCGACTCGAACGCGGCGGCAGATAGGCCACCCGTCCGTCGGCAATCACGAGATGCGAGGCAAACCCCGCATAACCGAGAGTCGGCGCTCGGTAGCTTACTCCTCGCACACGCTGCTGCTGCTGCACGTCGGGCAGATCATCGACGAACGACACCCACAGCAGCCGCCTGCGCGCCAAGTCGATGGCCACCACCAACCCGGTGTTCGTGGGAAAGACCACGATACCGTTCGACCTCGCCGGCACGCTGGCCATGAGCTGCCGCTCGGCATCATTCACGGCGGTTCGATCCAACACGCAAACCGGCTGCGTCCAGAGCATCGCTCCCGAACCGGGGTCGAGCGAAGTCAAATGAACCTCGCCGTGCTGCTCCGTCACGCACAACAATTCGGTCGTCCCCGGTAACGGTGGTCCCAGGAAAATCGCTCGTCTCGTCGCTGAACCTGAACGCTCCGGCATCAGACCATCGTTGACCCAAGCCACCCGACGATCGGCTGACACGGGTTGGTCCACGAACAAAGCCAGCAATCGATTGCGTGTACTCAACGTCAATCCGGTCGGAGTCGCATCGGCCTGTATTGCGACATCCTCTGCTTCCGCGGTTGCCTCCGGTGGATCTGCGACCGCATAGACGAAACGCCCGTCCGAAGAGAGCATCCCCGTGCGAAAGTTCTCGATCCAGAAATCGACGGGCGACGAGGACAGACTGGGCTGCCGGCCCAACCCGCGCTGGAATCCTCCCACCTCGTTCCTGTCGGCCCCACTGATCAGACTGGCGTCGCATGCGAACGTCCATGCCGTCCTGCCGTCGGCGATGTTGATCGCGACAACCTCATCCATGTTCCGAAGGAACAGTTTGTCGCGAACCACGATTGGAAACGACGCAGCGCAGACGGGACGATCCTGGTCTCGTTGACGGCTTTCAAGATTCTTGAACAGAAGTTCATGCTCCTGACGCCGCCGCGAAGACTGCGCGGGTGCAACCCACGAGGGCCGCAACAACGGCATGCTGCCGGCAATCAATCGATTTCGACCATGATTTCCCCCACACACCATCCAACCCGGCTCAAGCAGATGATCCGCAGCAGTGGATGTCAGACCGATTCGCCTGGCAGCTTCACGCTGCTGACCCGCCAAAAACGGTGACGAGTTTCCATCGCGAGGAACGCCTTCGAGTCGCAGGGCTTCCGCCAGCTTGCGCAGACGCGCTGAAACTCGGGACGCATGGCGGGGTTCCCGCAGGACTCGATCGAGGAGTGCTGCCGCGAGATCGTATTCACCACGATCGAGCCAATCGGCAATCATCTGCTCTGTCGCAGCAAAGCCCGCTTCGGTCAGAAAGAACCGCTGCACGACCACCGCGAGATCCACTTCGCTGGTCTTCGACTTCGCAAACAACGCATCCGAGCTGGCACCAAACTGGAGGCGATACTGGGCGGCTGGTATCGAATCGAGCAGTTGCTCGGCCCGCACCCTCGCAGAGATCACGCCCGCTGGCGTCTCGATGAATCCATCGACGGGCTGATCGAGAACCCACTGCAAAAGTGCGACTCCGTCCGCCGTGGCTCGTGTACGCAAACGATCCTGAGCTTGCGCAATCGCCGTTGCGAGAGTTCGGTCACGATAGCACTGGTTCCAAACTGCCGAAGAAATCGGAGTGTCATCGGCCAGGCTGTGACTCGTGTCAACCGTCAGGAGTTGCACGGCAATCAGAGCGAACAGCGCGAGGCGGCCACTTCCACGCAGCAGGGGCACTACGATTCTCATCCGTGTTGCTCGTGAATCACAACGTGCGGTGGTCGCCATCTCGCGAATCCAAAACCAAATGGCAGATGCGGAATGACCGCCGTGCCGGCTCTGCACAGGCGATCACTCAAGCTCAACGATTGCGAAACAAGCCGACTGTCAGGGTGCAATTTGCGATGCTGATCGCCAGGTAAGAACCTCGCTCAGAGATCTTGAATTGAATGTTCGTTGTTGCGCTTCTCGCCAGCCAGAAAAATGAAAGTCCCCCTTGCCATGTCAAATGCACAGCAAGAGGGACCAATTCGTCTCAATTCGCGATGTCAGTTCAAGGCTGTCAGCCTTTATGCAGAAGCCTCGCAATGGACTGGCCCGGGCCGTGATCATAACAATCACTTCCATGCCACAGCGGAACACCAGCAGCGTAGCGGGCGGCCAACATCAGAACCTTCTCTTCTGTTCCTGGCTTGGCGGCCGTCGGCTCACTGGGGTCAATCCCAAGTGCCCCAAAATCAATCTCTTCAAACTTGTCTGAGAACTCGGAAGAATACTCACCCTCCGCAGCATCAGGGAGGTATTCCTGCTCTGCCAACTCGACTTCATCTTCAACGTCGTAATCGAACGACATTCGCTATGTCTCCAAGAAACGGGAACTTCAGAACACGCATCAAGTGCAGCTCGTCACCGAGGTAGGCCCTAACCAAATCCACTCCACCACAACCAACAAGACGAACCCGACGCGCAATGAGCGGCGAAATCGATCTGCCGATCTTCTGAGAAAAGGAGAGAACCAACGGGCAGGACCATTCGATGAAGCAGGCGTATTCTCTGCCGAAATCAGCAAATGTCAACAAGATTCTTTAAAAACCATCAATGGGGGTTTGGCCGGTCAAAACTACCGACTCCTGGCGGCTGTGCAACCAGCCAGGGTTTGCGCTCGTGACCGGACAGAATCATGGACCGGATCACGCCACTCGCGACCAAGAACTCTCAACGTCGCGGGCGTTCGACTTCGTACTTCTTGAGTTTTCGATCCAGCGTCGAGCGCTCGATTCCGAGAATCTGAGCGGCCTGTGACTTGTTCCAGTTGGTCCAACTGAGCGTGCCGAGAATTTGCTCCTGCTCAATCAGGTCGAGCGACACCGCTCGAAAAGACTCCTGCCGTTCTGGCGATACTGTTTTCAGTTCACCTGCTCCGAGCGCCGACAACTGGATGTCATTCATGCCAATCGAGTCACTCGTACAGAGGATCACGGCACGTTCAATCGTATTCTGCAACTCGCGCACGTTACCCGGCCACGGGTAATTCATCAGAGTCGAAATTGCCGAGGGGGAGATCGCCATGACCGGACGCTTGCTTCTCTTGGCGGCTCGTTCGAGGAAGTGCATTACCAGAATTGCGACATCCGACCTGCGACCACGAAGCGGCTCAACGACCAACTCCATGACTTGCAGGCGAAAGTACAAGTCCTTTCGAAACTGCCCCTGCTCCACTGACCGCTCCAGATCGCGGTTGGTTGCGGCCACCACTCGCACATCCACCCGGACCTCGCTGCCGCCTCCGACCCTTTCAAACGGATGGCCTTCCAAGACTCTCAAGAACTTGGCCTGAATTGCCGGGCTCATCTCACCGACCTCGTCGAGGAACAGGGTTCCCGAGTGAGACTGCTCATACTTCCCGATCTTGCGGCCGATGGCGCCGGTGAACGACCCCTTCTCGTGACCGAACAGCTCACTCTCCAAGAGGCTCTCACTGAGTGCGGCACAGTTCATGGTCACAAACGGACCCGACTTTCGGCCACTATGCTCGTGGATGGCGCGAGCCACCAACTCTTTTCCAACTCCGCTTTCTCCACGA